>JBEHWP010000159.1:0-10112 GCA_040217665.1 Vulcanimicrobiota bacterium | reverse complement strand
TTCGGATATATATCGAAAAATAAAATTTTTCTTAATTATCTTAATATAATTGAAGGCCAGGGTAAAGGGGAACTGGCAGGTATGGGCTATATAGGCAAAGATGATATAAACGTTATGTGCTGGGGCAGAAATATGGATATTCATATTCTGGATAATATAAAAGAAATACCTGGAACACTTCAGGGTTCTCTTTCTTTTACAAGTCTTGTAAAAGGTTCTCTCGTGAAGCCTGAGATAAGCGGAAATGTGCTTGTTAAAAAAGGCAGATACGGCAATATTAAATTTTCACTTAACTCTGATTTCACTCTTCTGGAAAAGAAACTTTTGCTGAATAATCTGTGCCTGTTAAGAAAAAACGGTATGTATAATATGAAAGGGCATATAGAACTTGAGGACAGGTATAAATTTACCCTTGAAACAGAACTGGAAGGTGCAAAGATTTCTCAGTGGAAGGAATTTGCATCTGTGCTGAACACTCTTTCTATTGACGGTGATGTAAGGGCCAGTATGTCTCTGAAAGGAAATTTTGAAGACCTTAAAGACAGTAATTTTACAGATAAACTGGATGTAACCGGAAAAATAGCGATTTTTAACGGTACAGTAAAAGGAATGAAAATTGACCTTCTGGACACTGATTTTTCTCTTGAAGAAGGTACTGTCAATCTTTCTCATTTAAATATGGCAAGGGATCATTCTTCCTTGCAGGCAAAAGGTTCTTATAACATAAAAAATAAAGAATTCAGTTTTAATTTTGTAAGTCAGAAATTTTATTTTAAAGATTTTCAGGAATTTTTTAATAAATATTCCCTGAAAGGACAGGGACAGATTAGAGGCTCATTGCTAGGAACAGACAATAACGTTGCAGGATGGGTGGACTTTAAATTGTTAAAGCCTGAACTCAACGGACATATGGTAGACTGGGCTTCGGGAATAGTAAATTTTCAGGGAAAAGAACTCATATTGAGAAGCCTGTTTATCAAAAAGAATAATGATATTTATAGTGGAGGAGGAAATATAAATTTGCTGGCAGATCCGGAATTATTTCTGGTCTTTCAGGCAAAGGATGTAGAAATTTCTGATCTCCTCAGGGTGACTATGATAAAATCTATCCCTCCTTTGAAAGGTAAGCTGTCCTTTCAAACCTATCTACGGGGAACAATAAGTAAACCTGTTGTGTCCAGCACCATGAAAATAGAAAATATGAATATAAATTCTTTTCCTGTTGAAAGGATCAGTGCAGAATTTCACCTTACCCAGAAAGAAATAAATATAGGCCATCTTGAAATGAGATCGGGAAAGATGTTTGTAACAGGTTATGGACATACGGGTATCGGTAAGGATACTTATTTGAATATGGAAGGTAAGAACATCCCTCTTGATTTGCTGGAAAAAGCCTGTATGTTAGGTGACAGATTCAATCTGGAAGGCAAAATGGATTTGAATTTAAATGCATCGGGGCCTGCAGATAAATTGAATTTAATAGGTTCTTTTCAGGTAATAGATGGTATGATAAATAATTATAAAATATCCAGAATAAGAAGTCTTCTTTCATATGACGGAAGTATATTGAATTTAAAAGATCTCCGTTTTGTGGAAAGGGATTTTAATCTTATAGCCAGCGGTACCGTGCCTGTTACATTAAAAAGAGACAGGTTGTGGGCATGGGAATTCCCTTCTCCTATGGATATAGTTATAACAACATCAGCCAATGATCTGAGTATTTTAAATATTTTTAACCCTGATTTTCAAGGAACAAGAGGGGATATAAAAAGCAGTATTCATATAGGAGGGACTCCTCTCAATCCTGAACTGAACGGAGAAATTTCTGTGGCAAACGGCGTGATAACTCACAAAATATTCAGAGAGCCAGTAGAAGAATTCAATATGTCTCTCTTTATAAATAATAAAAATATCATTCTGGATACACTGAAGGGTAAGATGGGTAAAGGTTCTGTCATGGCTTCAGGCACTGTAAGTCTTGATCATTTTATGCCACGAGAGATTAATGTTGATATAGAGGCAGATAAGATACTCCTGGATTTACCTGACTATTTTAAATCTGAAGTAACCTTTAATTCATCGATAAAAGGTACTTTGAGCAAACCTGTGATTGGTGGAAATATAATACTTGATGATTATAACGCCCGTCTTTACAGCGGACTTCTTTCTTTTTCCTTTGATAAGAAATCAGGAAATATAGAGGATACTTTTTCTCTTATTAATTCTGACACCGGGATAAATAAGGAACAGAGCCCTCTATTCAGTAATATGGGTAATGTAAAACTTGGTCTTAATCTAAAGATCGGTAATGATTATTGGATGGACAGTCAGATGTTTCGTATAAGACCAAGGGGAGAGATCCGGATAGGCGGCAATTTATCCTATCCCACCCTTTCGGGAATTATCGATGTAACCCAGGGAAGCATCAATCTTATAGGAACAAGTTTTGATATAAGAGATTCTCAATTGACTTTTATGGAGGAAAATGGATTTATGCCGGTTTTATCTGTAAGAGCCAGTACTTTTTTTCAGGGTAAAGAAATTTTCGTAGATGTTCTGGGCCCGGCAAATAATGTAGCTACGAATTTCACATCAAATCCTCCTATGCCCAGCAATGATTTATTGCGTATTTTAAACCCTGAGATTGGGTACCAGAACACTGTTGATAATTCTAATATTTTTCAGAGTACAGTTCTTAACCTTACTAGCAATACTTTTTCAGGCTATGTATTCAATCCTATTGAAGAAACCCTGAGCAAGGGTCTGGGCCTTGATATTTTCTCCATAAATCTTTCTCAGAACGGTAATGTTGGTATTGAAGTAGGAAAACAGCTCAATGACTGGCTGAGTATGTCTTATCGTCTTTATAACAGAGATGAACTCAATCAACTTAATAGCAGTACCTATATAGTTGAAAGAGCAGTTCTTAATCTTCAGTTTAAATTAAAACAGAGCAAGTTTGACCCTGAAATTAATTCACCTTTAGATCCTACATTTAATTCCACTTTTAATATAGGTACAAACACAACAGGAGATTTAAATACAAGATTTCTGTTTGATTACAGATTTTGAGCAGTGACCAGTTATCAGTGACAGGTTAGCAGTGGCCAGTGAACGATTTCTTATGTACAAAGTGATGTTTATCTTACACGCTTAACGACTCACTGTTGAATTTTTTCTACTTTCGTCAAAATATCTTCTATAGCTCTTTTTACTTCTATTTTCTTTTTCACTTTTTCTATGAGTTCTTCCAGTACTTCTTTAAGCCACTGTGCCTTTTCTCTTGTAAAGGCCTGTTTAAGTCCTACCAGTACAACCTGGCCTCCGAAATTTGTAAGGGCCTGGGCGGCATAAAATCTTACCTGATCACTCTGGTCATTCAGGCTTTCAAGCAGTGGTTCCACTGCTCTCATATCTCCGATTTTCCCCAGTGATTCACAGGTAAGATACCTTACCTGATCTACAGGATCTTTCAGGCATTTTAACAGGGATGTAACTGCTGTCATATCTCCAAGTTCTCCGAGAGCCCATACTACTCTATGCCTTACTCTTTCATCTGTGTCGGAAAGGGCTTTCCTCAATACAGGCAGTGTTTCTCTGGAATTTAATTTTCCCAGGGCAGCTGCAGCGTTGAATCTTATAACAGGATCGGGATCATGTATGAATTCTACAAGTGAATCTATTCTTTCCGATGCACCGAGTTTTACCAGAGCATAAACAGCCCACAGGCGAACCAGCCTGTTATTATCTTCCATCATGGCAGTTATAAGAGGACGGGCAACCTTTTCACTGCTTAACATACCAAGTGCCTCTGCAGACCTTATTCTGACTGATTCATCATCTTCTTTTAATGAAGCCTGAAGTGCTCCAAGTGCACGGGGATCCTGTATCTGACCCAGTGCTCTTACAATGGAAGCTTTCATAGATGAATTGGAACCTTTTAATTTTTCTATTAAATGGGGTACTGCAGTATTATCGCCCAGTTTCCCCAGGGCATATACTGCATTTTTTGCCACTTCTTCATCATCATCATTTATTGTTCTTATCAAAGCATCTACTGCTTTTTTTTCTTTCATTTCTCCGAGTATATATGCTACATCGGCTCTGATATCTTCTCCGTCCAGTGCAAGCATTAACAGAGCTATTATATCCTGTTTTACGATCATATTCATTGTCCTCCGTTGTTTTCGTGACGCGTGACGCGTAACGCGTGACACAGGGATTCTTTATATATATAATACGAATTTTATGAAGAAAATAATAAATATCTTTGTTATTATAGAGTTTTTGCCAGTTAATTATAAGTCACAATTTGAGAAAAAGCAATATATAAGAGAAATCAGGATAAGGAATTTTAATTGACCAATCTACTGTGGTGACCATAAATAATAAATATATGCTCTTGTTACGTGATTTTTTCAGATACCCTTTTATTTTTTGTGTTCCGGGGAACCTTTATAACCCATACAGGGCTTGCAATAAGAGTTAATTTTTTATATAATCGTAATTAATATTAAAGGTTTTTTCCCTCGCGTCACGCGTTACGCGTCACGCGTTACGATTATATAAGGGGGCAATTAATTTGAAAAGTGCTGTTTATATAATAATTTTATTATTACTATTCAATTTTGTATGCAGTTGTAAAGGAGAAGGTGATAAAGAGGATAAGAATCCTGAAACTCTGATAAGCAGATTAGGAAGTGATAGAGATGATGTTGTTACAGGTGCAGAAATTGAACTCAGAAACATGGGGAAAAAGAGTGTCCCCTATTTAATAGAAGGTCTGAAGAATGATAATAAAATAATCAGACAGAAATCTGCCTATCTTCTCGGTGATGCAGGAGATGACAGTGCAGTCGAACCTCTTATTCTGGCCCTTAAAGACAGTGAAGGACAGGTCAGAGGAGAAGCTGCCTCTGCTCTCGGGTGGATTCATAATAAGAAATCAATTAAACCTCTTCTGGAAACACTTAAAGATAAAGATGAGTATGTAAGAGCTAAAGCAGCTTTTTCTCTCGGTAAATTGGGAGATAAAAAAGCTCTGGACCCTCTTATTAAAGCTCTTCAGGATAAGAGCCAGACTGTAAGGAAAGAAGCCGTTATAGCTCTTGGATTGATACGAGATGCTAAATCGGTTCCTGCTCTTATAAAACTTCTGAATGACCATGATAGTGATGTCAGGACAAAGACAGCTTCCTCTCTGGGACAGTTAGGTGATAAAAAAGCTGTTGAACCACTCATGAAAAAAGTTGCCATGAAAAATGAGACACCTGAGGTAAGAATAGAGGCAATCTGTGCCCTTGGTTTATTAAACGATCAAAAAGCTGTCCCTGTATTGCTTGTTTCTTTAAAAGATGAAAACGGAACCATAAGAGCCTGGTCTTCGGATTCTATTGCCAGAATAGGTGATAAAAAAGCTGTACGTGACCTGGAAAAAGCTCTTAAAATAGAAAAAACTTCAGAGGTGAGAGCCAGGTTGCAGACTTCTCTTGAACTGTTAAAAAAATCCGGGAAATAATGTTTCCGCTACATATTTGGCCCGGAAATTGCACTTCTATTTTATTATAGACATTCCTGTTTATTTTCCCTTGTATAATCATGAATTTTTATTTGGAAATACTTATTATTGAAAACACTCCATATGTTCATTGGAATATGTAATCTTGAATGATTTAATAGTTAAACAATATTTAATTGTATGCTTAAAATTTAATGATTGTTTGTTTGCAGTCAAATAATTGTTGACAAGTTTAATTCAAATATAATATAATAATCATTAATAGAAATATAGACAATTTTCAGTCTACTTAAGAAAGCAGGTGTTTTCTGTGGCAAGAAGATTTATAGATAAGGATTTAATGAAAAAATTTGCAGATAAAGATGAAATTGATGTAGTATCCCTGGCTAAATCAGGCGATGATGAAGCTACATTATATCTATTCAGAAAATATTATCCTGTAATAAGATCCATAGCATCAAATTATTTTTTTATGGGTTCAGACAGGGAAGATGTTTTTCAGGAGGGTATGTTTGGTTTCTATAAAGCTATAAGGGATTTTAATCATGAAAAATCTATTGCTTTCTCTCAGTTCGCCAGATTATGTGTTTCAAGACAGATTATGGCTACTGCTAAAAAAGCCAGTGGCCCGAAACATAAACCGTTAAATTTTTACGTATCTCTTGACAAATATGTATATGATGAAAATGATGGAAATAAGACAATGTTTGATGTTGTCTCGGACAACAGGGTCTTTGAACCGGATAAAGAGGTTATTTACTATGAACTTTCTCAGGATTTGAAAAAAGTCATAAGAGAGAAACTATCCAGTTTTGAGAGAAATGTTGTGGCTCTTCATCTGGAAAGCGAGTCTTATGAACACATAGCTCAGGTTCTCAGATGTGAAGTGAAATCTGTAGATAATGCTCTTCAGAGGGCAAGAAAAAAGATAAGAAATGCCGCTCTGGTGTAAAATTTCTGAACATTCAAAATTATTTGTAAAAAAAATAAAAGGATATTTAGCCACATGAGTATAATTACTATGGGCAGATATCCTTTATATTTCGGGGTTATTTTTTATGAATTACAGAGACATTTACAACTCATTTGTCCATGATCTTGAGAACACCAGGAAGAATTATTCTTTAACAGAACAGGGCCAGAAGATTTTAGAAGAGTTAACATTAAAACTTGAACAATATCTTCATAAAATAGATGAACTGAATAGCCTGGAAAAGTTAAAGAATAATCTTGATTACTATACAGTTGATTATTCTGCCAGTTTTAGAAAATTAAGGAAAAGACTTATTTATAAACTGGGAGAACTTGTTAATCTCGGGGAAGAAATAGAAAAAACAATGTACACTCTGGACAAAGAGAAGAAAAAATAAACAGGAACAGCCACCAGGTTGTCCCTGTTTATTTTTTATCGGATTGCCCGGGATTATATGCTAATTGAAGGGCTATTTGCCTTTGTAAATTCTTGCTTTTCCAGTGTATTGAGTTTCTCTTTATTGTCTAACATCCAGTCAAGAAAGGCCATGTTTGCATTATATACATTTTTGGCTATATGCTCCATCTCTGACGGATCTGGTTGGAAACTGTCTCCTATTTCTATGGTAAAGGAAAGTCTTCCGTTTGCATGAGCAAAATCATCGGGATCACCTGATGCCGGATACATTCCAGACGACTGTTGTACAGAATAACCGTCCTCTTTTGAAGCTTCCTGCATCTTATATGCTATTTCTTTATAAAGTTTTTCATTTGCTACATGTTCCTGTGTCACTCCCCATGGATAAAGGATTTTATTTCCATAGGAATGATGATTGACTATTCCTTTTATATTTTTCCTGTTAAGCCACAGTCCCAGCATGGCCTGAACTTCTTTTTCAGAACCGCCTCTGGGGCCTCTGTAAGTTTCCTGTTTCGGATTGTCACTTGTAGCATAGCCGAAATCATCCCATGTACTTTCAGGCGTGTCACCTTCCGGCCTGTAGAGTTCCATATGTTCGGGATTACCGTCATAGTAATTTCTGTTTGGGTCAACTCCATATGCAACTATACCGTTTTTATCGGCTTTCATATTTTTTGCTATTTCAGGAGGAATATCTTCTTTATGAATCGGGTCTCTGTTTTTCCTCCAGAAAGGGTCTTTTGTTCTGCTGTATTCATATCCATCCGGGTTCACCATCGGTACTACCCATATTTCAGCATTGTCAACTCTGTTTTTTATTTTTTCATCAGTTCCATAACCTTCTGCCAGATTTTTGACTATAGTAAAAGGGGATTCCATAGCCATCCATTCTCTTGCATGGTGGCATCCCGTAATAAGCATACCTGGTTTATTACTTGTATCTCCCGGGGCTCCTTTGCTTATTTTTACAGCCATTATCTCTCTTCCTTCAGCAGTTTTCCCCAGGGACATTGTTTTTACAATATCAGGGTATTTTGCTTCCAGACCTTTCAGTTCTCCTATTACCTGTTCATATGAATGATAGGCTTCCCTCTGAGGAAGGGGCTGTCCCTGAAGGGATATCTTGAAATCTTTCAGTATTTTCTTTGTATCTACTTTGCATGTGGAGGGATCTTTGAGGATATTCTGTTTTCTGAGAAAATCTTTTAATTGTTTATCAGTTATTAAAAAATTTTCATTTTTTCCGCCGGTGCGGACTATTTTAGAGGCTATATCTACTTTATCCGGTGAAACTTCTACGGAGAATTTTTTATTACCAATTTTATATCTGACCTGCGTTCTGTCGACATGGTTTATTTCCACTGTTGATACCTCCTGTTATAAATGGTATCCCTTTCTTCTTGTGCTTAATTATACTTTATTTTTCACTGAAAATAAGATTCTAATTGTTAACAAATTGTTAACTTCTGGCCAATTTTTTGATAATAAAATTATAGCCATTCTCTTCCTCTGGTAGTTTTCCACAGAGAAACTGTTTTTACATCTGACATAACCTGTTCATAGGAATATCTTTCTGGGTGAGAGGTCTGTTCTGGAGTGTAGCTCTGATTTTTCAGTTGATTTATATTCATTTTTTGCCTCTCCTTTCCTGCAGCATTATCTGATAATTATTATCATTTATTTCAGGTAAAGAAAATAGATAAAATTTGCTAATAAAATGTTAATTTTCCTGATAGAATTTGTTTGTTGATAATTACTCTTTAAAAGAGTATAATTATTTTATGATACCGTCAGTATAGAGGAAATTTTATTCTTTAGATTTTCCTCATCATAATCCTTGTGTCACCCGTCATGTGTCACGATTTTTCTTGGGAGGTTTTATTAATGAAAATTGCCGGAAAAATGACAGAAGCTGAACTGGAAGTTTTAAAGAAAAATATAGAAACCCGGATATTTTCAGCCTTTGCTTCAATACAGAAATCTTCTGACAGTAATTCTTTTAAAGACATAAAAAAGAAAAATAAAACTGAAATACTTCCTTTTATTCCTCTTTTCAGTGTTCTCGGTACAAAACAACTGGCTTTTGTGGCGAAAAAATTTAAATTGAAAAAATATAAAAAAGGAAATGTTTTGTTTGATTATGGAGATGCTTCCGAAGAGGTTTATATAGTTAAATCAGGGGAGATACTTCTTTATAGAGATCTTGACGGTATAAACATGATTGAATATGCCATGTCTTTCCCCGGTGATGTTATAGGGGAAATGGGTGTAATCTCCGGTTCTCCCCGTTCTCTTTCTGCCGGTGTTTATTCTGAGACGGCAGAGGTATATGCTATATCTAAAGATGATTTTCTTTTCATACTGAAAAAATATCCTGATCTGGCGGTTAATCTCTCAAAGATACTGTGTCACAGGATTGAGGAAATAAACAGACGACTCCTGGATTATATTTCCTGATAATCATGCAATAAAGGTGAATGTTTCTAATGTTACTTCAAAAATCTTAAAGCAGTTAATGCAGAAGCAAGAACAAAAAAATAATCTGTTTTTACCGAAAATATCCGGCTGTATAAATGCCGAAATTTTTTGTTTTAAGAACAATATAGCCTTTCTGAGACTTATCTGCAGTGAGTTTTTCCCATATAGATTTATCTGGCCTTGCACCTGTCCTGAACGGCACTTATAATACAGGCAAAAATGGTAGCCATTTTCATATCATTTGATACCTGTGGCATACTGTCATCTATATACCACGTTCCTATATCGCCCGAGTATACACATTCTACCCTCATGGTTCCGGCACCTGTTATGTACCAGCCTGAATAATCACCTGAAAATACTGTTGATGCCCTGAGTTCTATATTATTCCCTCTGATGTACCAGCTTGTAAAATCATTTATAAATACTGTTTCTATTTTAATGCTTTTACCGTAGCTGTAATATTCCCATCTTGAAGGGTCGCCTGAGAAGACTGTGTTTATTCTGCCGGAACTGTCGGGAAGAAATACATCCCATGAACTCATGTCTTTTGAAAATACTGTCCTGAGAGTTCCGCTTCCCATTTGAAGCATTATGTTCCAGTCAGTGAAATCATTTGAATATCTTGTTTCTGCTTTTAAAAATCTGTCCTGGGCAAAGAGTGTCTGTGTGGAGCAAACTATTATAAAGAATAATAACAGGAAATTGATAAATTTTTTCATA
>JBEHWP010000158.1:0-10120 GCA_040217665.1 Vulcanimicrobiota bacterium | reverse complement strand
GAAATGCCTGTTCATGAGATTGCGGAAAAATACGGTAATTGCCCCGGATGGCTTCTGGCATCATCTTTCCTTGCATTAAATCCTATGGGACCTATCGACAAAGCAACAGGTTTTTTTAAGGGAGTGGAAGATGAAAAGTTTGTAGAACTCTTTCTTGCCATGGAAAAATGGATCAATGATACCGTAGATGTTTCCGGAAGAGCTTATACTGAATTTATGACATACTGTTTTCAGCAGAATCTTCTGCCTCAAAACCGGTTTGTACTGGGTGATAAAAAAGTTGATCTTAAAAAGATAAAATGTCCTTTCCTTAATATAGTAGCAGAGCAGGATACATCTGTTCCCCCGTCGTCAAGTCTTCCTGCAGGCGAACATATAAGCAGTAAAGATAAGGAATTATTGACTGCTCCTGCAGGCCATATAGGCCTTTCCGTAAGCGGCAGGGCTTTAAAGAAACTCTGGCCGAAGGCTGTCGAATGGATGGCAAAAAGATCGTGAGAATTTTTGTTTAAATATAAATGTTTCGCGTCACGTGTCACGCGTCACGAATAAAAAAGGAGATGTAAATTTTATGGAACTCAGAGGAAAAGTTGCAGTCATTACAGGCGGAGCAAACGGTATAGGTGAAACCCTTGCAAAGGATCTTGCCCTGGAAGGTATGAAGGTTTCCATAGGCGATCTCAGTGAAGAACATATAGAAAGAGTCGTGAGGGAAATAAGAGAAGCAGGGGGAACTGCCATAGGAACGCTCTGCAATGTAACAGATGAAAAGCACGTTGCAGATCTTATGGACAGAACAGTAAGAGAATTCGGTGAAATAAATGTAGTTTTCCCCAGTGCCGGCATTATAAAGGATTCACTGCTTGCTTCTACGGATAAAGAAACAGGTAAAGTAAAACGTACCATGAGTCTGGATGCTTTCAAACAGGTTGTGGATGTAAATCTTACAGGCACCTTTCTTACCATAAGAGAAGCAACGGAAAGAATGATAAACGGAGGATTTCAGGGCATTCTCTTTACTGTATCCTCTGTCAACAGAGCAGGTGTGGCAGGTCAGATAAACTATTCTTCCACAAAGGCAGCAGTTGATATTATGCCAAAGGTTATATGCAGTGAATTCCACAGGAGAAATATAAAAGGTATAAGATGTGTATGTATTGCTCCGGGATTTGTGGCAACTCCCATGGTAAAGGGCATGAACCAGAAAGCCCTGGATGTAATACTTAAAGATGTTCCTATAGGAAGACTGATAGAACCGTCTGAAATAGCGGATACGGTAAAATTCTGTATTAAAAATGAAGCAATCCACGGTATAACAATCGATGTAAACGGCGGATTGAGGCATGGAAATTAGAAACGTAACGGGTGACGCGTGACGCGTTACCCGTGAATGATACGGAAATAAAGGAGTTAAGTTAATGAGTGATAGTGCGAATTTTTTTAAAGATTTTTACTCATCATGGATGGATGCCAATATAAATATGATGAAAAGTTCTATGGGGTTTGCTACCGAGGCATGGAAACCTGAAACTTATGAAAAATTTTATGGTGACTGGATGAAAAATACCGGCGATATGCTGGAAAAAATTATGAGAATGCCGGGATTTGCAGGATATAGCTGGGAAATATTTAAAACTTCCACAGGTTTTCAAAAAATGTTTCATGAAATGACGGAACATTATATGAAAAATATGAAACTACCCACTCATGGCGATATAGACGAACTTTCACAGAGAATTAATTATCTGGACGACAAAATCGAAGAATTAGAGAAAAAGATTTCATCTATGAAATCAGAGTAAATCAGTCACGCGTCACGCGTTACGAATACCGAGAGGAGAAAGAGACATGAACGTAAGTATTCTTGGAACATATAATTCAAAATTTGGTAAACTTGAAGGTAAATCTATCTATGATCTCATAATAGAAGCAGGCAAAGGTGCTATAGAGGATTCCGGATTGAAACCGGCAGATATCGATGCCATATATGTCGGAAATTTCAGCTCAGGCGGTTTTAACGGCCAGGAACATCTTGCTCCTGTGGCAATAGATATTCACCCTGATCTTCGTTTTAAACCTGTAACAAAAGTGGAAGATGCCTGTGCTTCTTCTTCTGCTGCTGTTTATGAAGGCATTTATTCCATACTGGCAGGAAGATATAAAAATGTTCTTGTTATAGGTGCGGAGAAAATGACTGAACTTAAAACAAGGGATATGATGAGGGTTCTCGGCATGGCTTCCTACTGTCCTACAGAAGGAAGTAAAGGTGAAACCTTTCCGGGGCTTTTTGCTAAATTTGCGACAGGTTATAAGGAACACTATGGATATACAGATGAACAGATAAGAAAATGGCTTGCCATGTCTGCTGCCAAAGCCTATAAGAATGCAAAGCAAAATCCCCTTGCCCATATGCCTTCAGATCTTACATGGCAGGATATATTAAGTCTTCCTCCTGAAAAAAATGTTCAGATTGCAGGACTTTTTCGTCTTCATGATTGTTCTCTCGTGTCAGACGGTGCTGCTGCTGTTGTCCTTACAACGACTGACAGAGCAAAATCAATGAAAGATAAAGTTGTAGAATTTGCAGGTATAGGTCATACGACCGATTATCTTGAATTATCAAAAAGAGAAAATTATACACTCAAAGCCGCAAAAATGGCTATTTCTAAAGCTCTGGAAGAAGCAGGACTCACTGTAAATGATATAAATGTAGCAGAAGTCCATGATTGTTTCACTATAACGGAAATACTCATACTTGAAGCTATGGGCCTCGCCAGAGACGGTGAAGGATGGAAACTCCTGGAAGATGAACAGAGCATGATTTATCCCGGCGGAAAACTGCCTGTAAATCTGAGCGGCGGCCTCAAGGCAAAAGGACATCCCGTAGGAGCCACAGGGGTAAGTATGCATGTATTGATTGCAAAACAGCTTATGGGAGAAGCCATAGGTATTCAGGCAGAAGGAGCAGAAATCGGTCTTACTTTTAATATAGGAGGAAGCGGTGCTTCCAACCTGGCAAGTGTTTTAAGAAGAGTAAAATAAGTAATTTTATCATAAAGACGGCAGAATATTTCGTTTAAGCCTTTATCTATAGAGTGAGAAGGAATAATTTTCCTTCCCACTCTTTTTATTGTACCATCATTAAGGGGTTTTGTAATATAATAAAGATTTAGTATTTAATTTTCGATTTTACGGAAATGTATTGACAAAATATTATTTTTATAATATTATGTATTTATAAAATACAAATTATTTTAAGGAGTGATTTTTGTGGTTAAAGAAGAAAAAAAATTTAAAGATATATTTTGCAAGAAAAATTCATGTCATGTTTCTACGACACATGATGAGAGTTCCGCAAAGAAGCCATATATTCCGGGAGTGAAGGGAGATGTTTCCGAACATTTCATGGTGAAAAATATATTTTTCGAGAAAAATCCCTCCGGTGCAGCCGGTATAAAATCCGAACCTTCTGAGGTTATTGAAAGAAGAAGATACAGGGAGTTAAAAGAAGATTTCAACAGAAAACTCTTTAATAATGCAGACAGGGTTACCTCTGTGGCGAAACCTTTAATCATATCACTTGTTGTTGCTTTTGTTATAGATCTGTTCTACTGGGTTCTTGCTTTTACCCCTCACGCCGGTTATATGTGGTTCGTCGGTAATATATGTACCGTAGTTCAGATCCTTTCTGGTGCAGGTCTTATAGGTCTGTTTTTTTACACTTTTTTTACAGGCAGAAGAATTACAATGGCCTATGACAGATTATTTGAAACATTTGATAAAAATCTTGTCACAGAAATTGATTATTTATAGATTCTTTTGTAAGATGAAAATTAATTAGAAGCAATTTATCTAAATAATTTATCGGCCAGGTATTTTTCAATACAGGAAGGATATGTGCCATAAAGACTAGAAAAGTAAAATTCATCTACAGGTAATTTCATTACGGAGGTGATTTAATGTTTAAATTTTGCAAAAGATCTTTTTCTGTCATTTTTTTTCTGTGTATGTTCGTATATATCTTATCTTATGGAGTGGCAACAGGACAGACGTCTTCCGATATACAATCTGATAAATCCCTTATAAAACTTCATATACTTCATATAAATGATTTTCACGGAGCAATTGAGCCTTTTTTAGAACCGGAAATTTCCCGGGATAGTAAGACAGGAGGAGTTGCCTGTTTGAAGACATTAATCGATAGGGAAAGAGAAAGAGACATTGCAGGTACAATAGTTCTGAATGCAGGAGATATAGCGGAAGGTACAATGATTTCCTATATTTCAAAGGGAAAAGTTGTTACAGATGCTTTTAAACAGATCGGATTTGATGCCATAACCCTTGGAAATCATGATTTTGCCTGGGGGCTTTATGACCTTAAATCTATGATGGACAATCTGAATACACCGGTACTGGGTGCAAATATAATAAAAACTTCTGACGGAAAAGTTATGGATGGAGTAAAACCATATATAATTAAAGAAATGAAAGGTATAAAAGTTGCAGTTATCGGTCTTGACACGCCTGATATAGCACACTATGTAGATAAATCCAGAAGAGAAGGTCTTGAATTTAAAGGTTCGGCAGAAACAGTGAGGAAAATTCTTCCCGAATTGAAGGGAGCAGACCTTATAATAGTACTTTCCCATCTCGGAGTGAGTGAAGATGAAAAACTTGCAGCAGAGGTTAAAGGTATTGATATTATAGTAGGGGGGCACAGTCATACTAAACTGGAACATGCCAGAAAAGTTGGAAATACTATAATTGTTCAGGCAGGCTCTCAGGGGAAATACCTGGGGAAGCTGGACCTCTATATTAAGAATAAAAAAATAGTAAGTTACAGTTCCTGTCTTATTCCTGTCGTTTCAAATCAAATACCGCCCGATCCGGAAATAGAGAAAATCATTGCTCCTTATATTGAAGAAACTGAAAAAGTCGGCTCTGAAATCATGGGTGAAGCATCTGAAGATCTCACTTACGGTCATAGATTTATGGGTAAATTAAATCAGATACATGCAGATTCCATCTGGAAAAAATCCGGTGCTCCCTGTGGCATATGTAATTCCAGAACATTGAGAGGTAATATAAAAGCAGGTCCTGTTACAAAAAAAGATCTCTACAGTGCTCTCCCTTTTACGGAAGAAGGATTTGTTACACTCACCATAAAAGGTAAGTATATAAGACAGCATATAGAAAGGTGTCTTTCCGATGGTGCAACAGAGCTTGCAATTCCTGCAGGTTCTTTAAAATACACTTATGACCCTTTAAAACCGGACGGTCACAGACTGGTTTCTCTTACAGCGGAAGGGAAAGAACTGGATGATAACAGGGAATATTTTATCTTTGTAAATGAAACCATGGGAAGGCATAAGGATTTTGACACGGCAAAAGATCGGAAAAGAATAGGTTCCTGTCAGGATGAATTTTTTGAATATTTTAAAGCCGGTAAAGTGCCGTGGGAAAATAAAGTTGATGACCGTATTATCGTTATTAATCGGTAATATTTATAGTCTATTTATAACCGGGGGGGCGTGACGCGTGACGCGTCACGCGTCACGGGTTTAATCCCTTCCCATTACGCATTACCCATTACGGGGGTATTATCTGTGGATATTTATAAAACTACTGACCTGAGCAATAAAAATGTAATAAAAGTCTTTTTTACGCATCATGCGTCACGATAACAAATAATATGAGGAGGTATTTTTTTATGTTAAAAAATGTTGAAAGAATTTTATTATCTGTACTTTTATTAGTATGTTTTTCATGTTCATATACACTCTCTCAGGAACTTTCCATATATGATGAAGGTATAAAAAATTTGCAGGAATATATTTCCCTGGATACTACCAATCCGCCGGGAAATGAAATGAAAACGGCATTGTTTTTAAAGAAAATACTTGACAGAGAAGGTATAGAAAATCAGATTTTTGATCTCGGAAACAACAGGGCAAATCTTCTTGCCGTACTGAGAGGTGACGGAACCCAAAAACCTGTCATATTACTCCATCATATGGATGTTGTCCCTGCAGATGCCGAATACTGGACAGTTCCTCCTTTTTCAGGAGAAATAAAAAACGGGAAAATTTACGGCAGAGGGGCAGTAGATATGAAAACGAAGGCTATTGTTGACCTTATGACTGTAATAAACCTGAAAAGAATGAATGTTCATCTTAAAAGAGATATTATGTTACTTGCCGTCTCTGATGAAGAAGTAGGTTCTCTTGGTTCAAGATGGATGGTAGAAAAAAAATCTGACCTGATAAAAGGGGCGGAATTTTTAATTGATGAAGGCGGATATGCGGTAACAGATAATAAAGGAAATATCCTATATTATATGGTAACAATAGGGGAGAAGGCACCTCTCTGGCTTACTCTGACCTTTACCGGCATTCCGGGCCATGGTTCCATACCTGTTGAAGATTCTTCCGTAAACCGTGCCATAAGAGCGGCAAACAGATTACTGGATTATAAATCTGAATTTATTATAATTCCTGAATTAAAGGAATATATAAAATTACTTCTTGCAAAGAGGGATATTACGAAAATACCCGGATATACCCTGGATTTCGACAGGTCGCTTAAGAATGAAATCTTTCTTCAGGAGATTGCAAAGGTTCCTGAAATCAATGCATGTCTTAGAAATACCATATCTATAACCTGTCTTAAAGGAAGTGAAAAAATTAATACTATACCGAATGAAAGCTCTATTTCTCTTGACTGCAGATTGCTTCCAGGTGTGGACAGGGATAAATTTATAGAAGAATTAAAAGAAATTATACGTGATAACAGTGTACATATTAAAATAGAAGATTTTTCCCGTTCCACCTCTTCTCCTTGGAACAATGAATTTTCAGAAGCTTTGAAGAAATGTATAGAGAAAAGAGGAAATAATGTACCTCTTATACCCTCTATTCTTTTAAGTTCTACAGACAGTACTTTCTATCGCCCTCTGGGTATAATTACCTATGGATTTGAATCATGCAAGTACTCTCCGGAAGAATGCGATACCGCTCATGGTAATGATGAAAGGATTGGCGTTGATACAGTAAAATTCGGTATAGATCTTCTGACTGATATTTTGAAAGAATTAAATCAGTAATCCTTGGTTACAGGTGCCGGGTGATGGGTGTCAGGTTAATAAGATCCAAAACGTAAAAGGTAAAACAAAAAACATAACCCATAACCCATAACCCATAACCTGTACAGGTAAAATTACCTGTCATTTTTTACCGAAATCTTCAGTGGCATTTTAAATTCTTTAAAAAATCTTCTGTAATTTTTTCATCATATTTTCCGTTTTCTGCCATGGCCATGATGAGGAAATTTTTTCCTCCTTCAGTGCATTCGTAATTGGCAATTATACCGTCAGATTCTTTTCCGTTGTTACTTTCAAACACTGCTTTACAGTAAGGAATTGTATGGCCGTTTACAGTAAGAGAACCTATTTCTTTTATTTCCTTTACTTTTGAATTAGAGTTTCCCTGGTTAATCTTCTGGAGCAGTTCTTCTTTCGACCCTTTCTCCAGTTCCGCTTTGAATTCTTTCGTGGAAATCTGACTTCCCTTCGGTAACTGCATGAGTATGATCATCTGCTGGGTGGATGTATAATTTATCATTGCCATTTTCATGCCCATAAGGTCCATGGCAAATGTTATTTCATAACCTGCCGGTAATGTAAAGTCACATATTTCCTTTGCTTTTTCCAGTTTTGCTTCGGGACTGGTAAAACCATCAACGAGTCCTTTGCCGCTTTTGTATGCATAATAAGCCCCTATACCTCCAATGATAGCTGTAATTAAACACGCTACAACAAGAAATATTCCAACGCCAATAGCAACCTTCTGCCAGGTTTTCATAACTGTTCCTCCTTAAGATGTTTATTAAGAATCGTAACGCGTGACGCGTGACCCGAGGAAAGGCTCCTGTTACTGTCTGTTATTGACCGATCTGTCACTTACTATTTCTTTAATTCTCCCACCTCCTAAATAACGGCATTTATAATAATCACCGTTTATA
Organism: Vulcanimicrobiota bacterium; assembly: GCA_040217665.1. GTDB lineage: Bacteria > Vulcanimicrobiota > SpSt-956 > SpSt-956 > JAKJGF01 > CALARM01. The sequence continues at coordinate 2,101 of JBEHWP010000158.1, read as the reverse complement.
GAACTTACTGTAACTCCTTTGCTTGATGAAGCATGAATAAAATTTCCGTCTCCCAGGTAAATGCCCACATGGGAAGGGCCCGGAAGATAGGTGGTAAAAAATACGAGATCTCCCGGTAATAGTTTTTCATCTTCTATGTGTTCGCAGTAATTAAACTGGCTTTCTGCATCACGGGGAATTATATAGCCGTTCATCTTATAAACGGTAAATATAAAGCCTGAACAATCCACTCCGAGAGGGGTAGTTCCACCCCATAGATAGGGGACACCGAGATACATTTTTGCTGTTTTTACTATTTCTTCTTGATTTTGCGGAGCTTTAGGTTTAAACAATACCTGTTCTTCCTTTATCCATCCCTTATGGCCTGAAGGCAACATGACTTCGACCCACTGTCCTTCTTTTTTTATAAAGGTGAGGTTGCTGCCCATAACTGCATGGCCGCAGTAATCGGAATTTTCTTCCGGCATACAGGCTATATCAGCCATAAGAGCAGAAATGATAATTTTCTTTGAATTTCCGTCTGTTACGGGAGACAGGCTGTTTTCTGTAACCCACCCGAAATAACCTTCAGGGGTTCTTATAAAATACCAGTCTCCTGAGATTTCTTTTATGGAAACAATATCACCCATAACTGTCTGAGTAACAGTTTCTCCGTCTTCAGACGGTTTACCCTTTAAAGTAGCTACTGTTTCCTGGATTATAGCACTTTCTCCGAACTTATTTATCCCGTCTGTTGTATTATCTTTTTCCGGTATAACCAGCAACCTCCCTGTCCGTAATCTGTTCGGATTACTTATCGAATTTGCATTGCAGAGGCTTATGACAGATACTCCGTAGCTGTTTGCTATGGATGACATGGTTTCCCCTTCCTTTACATAATGGGTAGGACCTTCAACGGTAAATCCTGTAGGTATTTTTAATATATCACCTGTTTTTATCTTATCATCTTTATTCAGGGAATTTGCAGAGAGAATTTCCTGAAGGGAAACACCATATTTTCTCGAAATAGAACAGAGTGTGTCACCCTGTTTGACTTCATAGTCGGTACCGGATGTTTCTATGGTGCCCGATGTTTCAGACGGTATTACAATTATCTGACCTGTATGAATTTTATCAGGCTCGTCTATGGAATTGGCAGAAAGAATTTCTTTCAGAGAAACTCCATATTGTTTTGCAATAGAAGTAAGGGTTTCCGACGGCTTTACTTCATGGAACGTATCGGCAAAGGCTGTCTTTAAAGAAAACATGAATAATATTAAAAAATAAAAGAATTTTTTCAAATGGTATCTCTCCCTGATAATAGGTGGCAATAGAGAAAATTCACAAAATCCGGAGCATTTTTTGAATGGATAATTACTTATATTATAAATATATTCACTCAATAAGTCAATTTAATATTTTACCTGTAACATCAAGATGCAATTTTCATTGCCTTTTCTGCAGTCATAAACAGAACCCTCCCGGTCTTGAGATTCTGACAATAGATGACCTAAAGCCTTCCGAATTTGAAGATATAATAGATTTTCTGGACCCTGAAAAAAAGGTCGTTATAGGTGAGTCAGCTACAAGAATAATAGAAGGTGAACCTTTTCTAAATCCCTGTTTGATGGATATACTCTTTATGTTAAGAAAAAAATTCCCTTACACACAGATACAGATTACTACAAACGGCAGTCTGCTGAATGAGAAGATTCTTGAAGATCTGTCACATATAAAACCTGTGGAACTTCATATATCGGTAAATACAATTTCAGAAACATACAGGAAACAAATTCTCGGACTTAAAACAGACCTTAAGCATATACTTGAAAAAATATGTTTATATAAAATTCCCTTTTCTTCCAGTATAATAGCTCTCCCTTCTGTTACAGGATGGACTGAACTGGAAGAAACGATAACATTCCTTGACAGAACAGGATGTGAAGTAATAAAAATATTCTGGCCTTCCTTTACTGAATATACAGATAAATATAATCCTGTCCGTCATGTTAACCTTCATGAGTTGCAGGATTTTTATAAACAGATAAAATCAGTGATAAAAACTCCTCTATTACTGGAACCGCCACTGATGAGTGACCTGACACCTGTTACAGAAGGGCCT
>JBEHWP010000157.1:0-10128 GCA_040217665.1 Vulcanimicrobiota bacterium | reverse complement strand
ACCATTAATAGAAGCCCTGAGTGATGAAAATGTCGAAGTAAGACGGCAGGCAGCAGATGCTTTAGGAACTCTGGGAGTAAAAGAAGCTGTTATACCTCTTATAAAAAGTATGAATGATCCTGATGATTTCGTAAGAGGTATCGTAACATGGGCTCTCGGAAAAATTAAAGATACAAGAGCAGTGGATAATCTGATAGAAGCGTTAAATGATACGGACTGGTGGGTAAGAAAAAATGCAGCAGAAGCCCTTAAATTAATAGGAGGGGAGAAGGCTGAGCAGGCACTATCACAACTTAAACAGGAAACGGAAAAAGCTACAAAAAAAATCCTTATAGTAGATGATGACAAATTCATTCTTGAATATATTCAGATAAATCTGGAACTGGATGGTTATAAAGTAATAGAAGCTTTTGACGGAGAAGAGGCAATAAAAAAAGCAATAGATGATCGCCCTGATCTTATATTACTCGATATTATGATGCCCAAAATTGATGGGTGGCAGGTTTGCAAGACACTGAAAGAAAATCCAAAAACAAAAGATATTCCTGTTATAATGGTATCTGCCAAAACCCAGGTAGATGATTTCATAAAAGGTATGGATGCAGGAGCTACTTTCTACATAATGAAACCTTTCAGCCCTGTTCAATTAAGTGATGCCATACAAAAAGCTCTTACAAATCAGCTCGGATAGTCTCTAATATAAACCTTCCCTGGCAGCCTTATTGCATGAGTTACACAAAATAGTAGATTAAAGAAAAAAGGGGTAAAGGCTGCAGGTTAGAATATATATTATAAATATTTCTGAGTGTAATAGTATAAAAAAATTATATAGACTGGGGAGAAGTTACTGACCTTCCGGGTCAGGATTATAAATAATGCGTCGTCCTTTTTATTCAGGCCTCACTCTGATGGCCCTTGGAAGAATAGATATAGCTGTAAAAGAGTTTAAGAAAGCTATAAAATTTGATTACTCTGATATTGAATCCCATGCCAACCTGGGGATAGCCTATTATGAGCAGGGTAAACTGGAGCTGGCATTGAAAGAATTTTCTATATGTCTTGAACTTGACCCTGAATATGAAGTAGCTCTCGGCAATATGGGTAATATTTACAATACCCAGGGAGAACCAGAACTGGCAATAGACAGTTACAGGAAATTATTGAAAATAAACCCGAACAGCTATGAAGCATATAATAATCTGGGGCTTACCTATTATGAGCTTGAAGACTTTGATAAAGCACGTGAATATATGGAAGAGGCAATTAAAATAGATGAAAATCAGGGTATTGTTTATAACCTCGGTCTTATAGCTTATAAAAAGAAAGAAATAAAAAAAGCTATAGAATTATTTAATAAAGCCTATGAAATGGACTCGCAGAATCAAAATACAAATTTTAATCTTGCCACAATCTACATGGAAACAGGAGATTATGAAAAAGCTGTAAAACATTTCAAAAATTCTGTCATGATAAATGAAAAAGATCCCATATCATGGGAAAAACTTGCCAGTGCATATTTGAAAACAGAAGATTATTCCGCTTCGTTGAATGCTTATAAAAGAGCTCTTGACATAGATCCTGCCGATCCGGAAACCCATCAGGGACTGGCAAAGGTTTATATAGCTACAGGTAATGAAAAGCTGGCTGAAATAGCAATTGAAAATGCTATAGCTCTGTCTGCAGACATGGCATCCTGTTATTATTTGAAAGGTCTTCTCTGTGCTGAAAGAGGAGAGACAGAAGAAGCAAAAGAATTTTATAAAAAAGCTATGAAAGAAGGTTATAACAGAGGAGATATCCATACAAGTATGGGAGAATTACTTGAACTTGAAGGTAATATAGATGAAGCAATAGAAGAATACGAAAATGCTATAGAAGCAGGTTCAGTAAGTGGTAATGATTTCTTCAATGCAGGATATGCTTTTTATCAGATATATGACTTTGATAGTGCAATAGAATATTATAAAAAAGCTATAGAAAAAAATCCCGACGACATTACTTTTCATGATTATCTTGGCCGGGCCTACATGGAAAAAGGAGAAGAAGAACTGGCACAGCAGGAATTTGACATCATCAACAGATCTTTTTCTGATTTCGATTTTTCCGGTTAATTCGGTATCATATATTTCACAGAATGCTTTAAAATTGTATATTCCACGCCATCATCTGTAACTATATTTACATTGTATTTATTAAACCATTGCATTTTACCACAGAGAGATGTGTTATCTAGAAATTTAAATGTAAAATATATGTTATTTTTTATAGCTTTTACGAAATATTTATCTGTAAAGGTATTAACCCATCGTCTGATAGATTTTTTAGTTATTTTTTCATTATCTTCCGATAAATTATCCCTGTCAGATAGTTCCTGAGTCATAAGATCACCTTATTTCTAAAAATTTTATAGAGGTTATAAACATTAATTAACGAAATATGGATTGCATAATAAATTCCGGGTAAATCTCTGAAATCAGGTTTCAGGTGTTCGATGTCAGATTTTGGTTCTTCTTAACCAGACACCCATATCCTTAAAACCAGATTTTACGACATTAAAACTAAAAATTCCTATAGTTTTAAATTATTTATATAAATGCCTGTAGATAAAATTTTATCTAATGCTGATTTACAGCATTAAAAACGAAAATTCCTATAGCTTTAAATTATATCATGTAGAAACATACTTGACAAGAAAACTATGAAAGAAGACGATTTTTTCAAAAAAATAATAATAAAATATAATAATTACCAGGAAATAGAATTCTTAAAAAAAATGGCCCCTACAGGTCTTGAAGATTATGAAGAAATAATTGTTGATAGTTACTGTAAAAAAGACGGATATACTCTTGTCATTGGCTGCGGAGCAGGAAGAGAAGCTTTTGCTCTGTCAAAAAAAACATTACATGTAACAGGAATAGATATAGTAGAAAAACTGGTAAGAATATGTCATGAAGAAAGAAAAGAAAAAAATATTAAAGCAGATTTTTTAACTATGAATGGCTGTCACCCCGGTTTTAAAAAAGAAAGTTTTGACTATATAATCATGTTCGGACAGCTTATATCTCTTATACCTTTCAGAGAAAACAGAATAAATATGCTTAAAGAATGTAAAAAAATTTTGAAAGACAATGGACTGGTAATTTTCACAACCCATTCACGGGAAAGAAATTTTAAAGAAAAATTAAAATGGACCATTATAAATTTTATAAGAAAAATAAGTTCGAGAAATCTCCAGGAAGGAGATAAACTGGTAAGTGCTATAAGTGGTTATAACCTTTCGGAAGAAAAAATTTTCATGCATCTTTACACACCGGGTGAAGCATTGAAAGATATAGAACAGGCAGGATTACAGTTGCTAGAATACAGAAGTGCTACTGAAATAGTTAACGGTGTAAACTGTCCGTCTATTAGAGAACATGATAAATATATCATTTATATAGCCGGCAAGGGGAGAGGCTGAAGCAGGAATATGAAGCAGGAAGATTTCCATAGATTCCGATAAATGTTCATAGAGAAAATATACCAAAATATTCCAGTATCTTCCTGGCAACTTTATCTTCTTCTATATAATAGGAACCTTCTATAATCTGTTTTTTTAATTCTTCAATTTTTAATGTCCTGTTAAATGTTTTATTATCACAGTAAGAATCACAATATCGCTGGTTATATTTTTTTTGTAATGACAGGCTGTATGTATCTGTTTTCATGAATTTATTTTTTTTATGATACACTGTAATAACACCTTATTTACTCAAATATTTATATGAGAATAATAATACGTAACGCGTGAAAGGAGGAACAAATCCTCATACTTCGTTCTGGCTAAACCGGTCATGGTTGTTAGTTTATTACCTCAATGAATAATATCGACAGATATATAAATTACCTTAGTAAATTTTTTATTATACTTGATATAAAAAATAGTATAATAATCTCTAATCTGATATAATAGAAAATATAAAATGGTAAGATCAGAATTTTTTACTATTAATATCCTTGTCGGGTACATAATCATACCTGTAAGTTTATGCTTAAATAATATCTGTCAGGTAGTATATTATGTTAGTTCTAAGAAAACTGTAATAATACTACTTATGAACTATTAAAATAAACCATTAGATCAATTAATATAATCCTGTCAATGCAGTATTATATACTATATATATTATACAAATATAGAAAGGGATAAAAAAGTGGAGGTAAAGGAACTCTGGGTAGACTACAAAGAAAAAGGCTGTCTTAAAGCACGAGAAAAACTGATAATGGAATATCTTCCTCTGGTCAAGCATATAGCCTATCGAATGTCAATACATTTTCCTCCTCATATAATCATAGATGATATAAACAATGATGGTTTACTTGGTTTAATTCAGGCAATAGACGGATTTAAATATGATAGAGGGATAGAATTCAGCACATATGCAACCTATAGAATAAGAGGAGCAATACTTGACGCATTAAGAGCTTTTGACTGGGCTCCAAGAAGTCTGAGAAAGAAAGCTAAAGAAATACAGGATGCTTTTAGCATAATTGAACATAATCTCGGACGTCCTGCTAACATGTCAGATGTTGCTTCATATCTTTCGATGAATATAAAGGATCTGGATACAGTAATGAGGAAAATTCAGGGCCTTACTATTATATCTCTTGATGAGTTTATAAACCCGGAATCAGATGAGAACAGATCCTTACTGGATATACTTCATAATAAAGAACAACTTCTTCCTGAAGGCCTTATTGAGAAAAAAGAATTAATATCTAAAATAGGCACCTTTATAGAAAGTCTTCCTTATAAAGAAAAACTGGTCATTACTCTTTATTATTATGAGGAGCTTAATTTAAAGGAAATATCTCATATACTCAACCTGTCAGAATCAAGAATTTCTCAGCTTCATACAAAAGCTATGCTTCGTATAAAAGGGAATTTAAAAAAATATTTACAGAGTGATTTATCCGAGGAAGCTATAAGATTATCAGGGTGATAAATCCTGATAATCTTATAATAAAATAATTCCTGTCTTATTCGGATTTAGTAGAATCTGGCCACCGTGGAAAACTTTCGTGAGATCTGTTCCTATCGGCATGTCCGTGTGTATCGTCGTCGCCGGTATTTGAATTATTTGAACCGGGCCACCGTGGATATTCTTCTCTTGGTGTCGGGTCCGGCGCAGGTGTTTTAATGGAATTACCTGCTACAGGTGTTACAGAACCGGTACTTTCTGGATTAATAGAAACCGGTGGCATATCAGGTATAGATGTATCTACAGTATGTTCGGGTTCTTCGTCTTTCGGAAGAACTATATTGATATCTTCAGTCCCTTCAGCTCCTCTGCCTACAGCAGCAATAGATTCACCGCAATTTTTTCCTTTAAAGTTTACATAAACAGTAATTTTTTCACCTGTAGGAACAGAGGATATATTGTATTTTCCATTTTCATCTGTAATACCTACCCATGGACAGTTTTCTACTATAACAAAAGCATTACGTACAGGTTTACTATTTTCATCAGTTACAGTACCTGAAAGAGAACCTGTTTCGTCTTTATTTATTATTTTGAATTCTTTCCCGGCACTTATATCACCGTAAGTTGATTTAACAGTACCATTACCGATCTTTAAAGATATAAACACTCCTTCCACAGGATCTATCTTTCCTCTATCACCTTCGTAAGTCCAGTCCAGTTTAGGTGTTTCTATAATTTTACCTTTTCTATCATAGCAGACTGCTTTAAATTCTATAACACCTCCTGCAGCTATTACAGGATTTTCAGGATAAATTTCCATTTTACTTACAGCACCTAAAGGATAATCTCCGGAAAATAATATCGGTGCCCTAACAGAAGAAAAGCCATCTGCTGAAACTACTACAAAATGTGGCCCTCCTTCACTTTTGTATGGTACACCATTTAATGAAAAACCTCCATCAGATGACGTAACGGAAGAAATAGTAGGATCACTTTCCAATATCACCTTTGCTCCAGACAATCCCATATAACCTTCAGGAACAGTCTTCGATTGTATTACAGCTAATTTTGACATGTCATGTCTGGATGTTTCTTTTCCAGCAGGAACATATACATATCCTACCAGGGACCCTGTAGTAGCAGGTTTAGAAGAAACATCTTCAGTAGGTACCGCATCTGGCTCTTCTGCCACAGGAGGTGGATTGGACGTAGCCGTAATATCAAGACTTTTTTCTTTCCATTTTTCAAGTTGAACGGGAGCGCTTCCTATGATTACATTATTTTTTATAACAAATAATGTAAGAGGCAATTCAGCAGGTACGTCAAGAAGAGAGTATTTACCTTCTCCATCTGTTACTGACATCAATCTTGTTCCTAAAACAATTATCTGTCCTCCCTCTACAGGAGACCCTGATGGAAGTGTTACTTTCCCTGTCAGGGTAGATGTATTTGCATTTGCAGGGTCAAGAATAGTAACCTCTGTATTTGCCGAATAGGTGCTGCTTGCAGCAACAACTCTGATATTACCGATTTCATCTGCATTCAATAAACCAGTATTTGAAACTTTACCTAATTCTCTTTTCTCCTGCTTATCAGTATTTATTACAGACCAGTTTACTGCAGCCAGAGGTATAAAATTACCTGTTGGATCTTTGCCGACTGCCATAAATGGCATTATATCACCTTTAGTTACAAAAGCTTTTTCAGGAATAACTTTTAAGGTATCAATTGCTACAGTAGAAGAGCTAACAGCAGCAACTGCAGTTAACTGTACAACAGGCTGAAATCCTGAAGCACATATTAACATCTGATGTTCTCCCGGATTCAGACCTGTAATACTGAATTTTCCTTTTTCATCAGATTTAACCCTTGTATTTCCAATACTTACAACAGCATCTTTTACAATCTGATATCCTTCTGGAGGAGCATCCTGTTCAAGAGCCAGTAAACCGCTAGAAAGTCCTCCCGAACCATTTATCGGCTTTACAGGTGCATATATATACCCGGATTTAGTAACTGCAGTGGCATTACTTTCATTCCCTGTATCCTCTTCATCACATCCGAGTGGTATTAAAGATAACAGTATCAGTAAAATAAAACTTATAGAAATCAGAAACCCTGATTTAAACATCATTCATATTCACTCCTTAATTTATAAGTTATCAATTCTCTGACTTACTCCCACGACTTAAGCTCGTGGAGTTCTTGGATCAAACAACGAATGCTTGATTAACTCAAGTCTTACTCGTCTAACGTAACCGGTAAGACAAAAACTATGAAGGAATTTAAAAAGATTCCTTATGTTAAATATATATTATAACAATTATTAATTTGTAAGGCAACAGAATTTTACTTTGCAAATTTAATACCAGATTTTTAAAATTTTGATAAATATATATATTCTATTCAAAGTTAAAATCATGTGTTGTTTTTTGGATTAAACTTAACCCAACTCCAGTAACCCTTAAAAGCATATTTTACGCAATGAAAAATGAAAATTTCTATACTCTAAATTTACATAAAACATTTTACCCTATCGATATATTTTCTCCCTGCGATGAAGAAAGAAGTGTTTCATAAACAGAAAAAAATCTGGATTTATACTGTGACTCAAGAATATTTACTCTGGTGTCTACAAAATCATATACAATAGCATCTATCTTTCCTTCACATGGGCGTTGTATTCTTCCTATGGACTGCTGAACCTTTCTTTTTGATCTTGAAGGACATGTAAGGAATAATCTGTCCAGAATTTTCCAGTCAAGACCTTCCTCTGCAAGTCTGGATGTTGCAAATATGGCATTAAGTTTTCCTTCATTTACAAGAGTAACTATTCTGGTTCTTTCGCTTTTTGACAGATCTCCTGTTAATACCGCACATCTGGCTTCAGGATATAACGTTTTTAAAAGATTATTCAATTCCTGACAGTGTTTGACTCTGTCAGAAAGGATAAGACAGTAATGGCCTCCTTTGATTTCGTCAATAAGATTGTCAATTATAAGATTATTTCTCTTTTTATTTTCAATTAAAGCATCAATCATAGAAGTAAAATCGTCTCGATACTCATAATAAAAATCCGTATCAACTCTTTTTAAATATGGTTTCACAAGATTTCCGTCCATAGACAGATCTTCCTGTGTAATTTTAAATACCGTATAACCTATTTGATAATACATAAGCATTGCCAGTCCGTCAGCTCTGTAAGGTGTAGCAGTAAAACCGAATCGATAATATGCTGGAAACTGTTCTATAACTTTCATAAAAGAATAAGCAGGCGTATGATGTGCTTCATCCAGAATTACCAGTCCGAAATGTTTTATAAAATCAGAAGTAAGATTCCTTTTAGAAAGAGTCTGTACCATACCGACTGTAATATATTCTCCTAATCTCCAGTTATTATTTCCTAAAAAACCAATTTTATCAGCACGAATATTGAGAAAATTTTCAATTCTTTCGATTGCCTGTTCTGCAAGTTCTTTCGTATGTACAAGCCACAAAGCGTTCTGACCTGCTCTTGCTATTATCTCAATGCCCACTACAGTTTTACCTGCACCGCACGGAGCTTCTATTATACCCTGTTCAAATTTAATAGCTCTTTCAACAGCAGGAATCTGATATGGTCTCAGCTTAATAGTAGAATAAAATCTGACAGGTTTATTAATTATTCTTAAATCCCTTACTTTATAAGGTAAATTTTTGATTTTTAACTCTTTAAAAAGAGAACTTTTAAATCCTCTTGGTAATATAAGCCAATTTTTACAATTCTTCCAGAATTTTATTACTTTCGGAATATTACCGGTCCAGAAACCCATCTTTTTATTCTTTAAATAAACCGGATTATCCACTGTTAATCTATTTTTTATATTCTGAATAAAATCATAAGAAACACTTTTTATATTTACAGATATATTTCTGCCTATAACAATTTCTGCATTATCTTTCATCACAAATAAATAAATTTGAGCATAATATAAAAACTTACTGAGGTGAACATAAATAATATATATCATCTCTTGGTGTGTAACGCATTACCTGTGACGGGAGTAAAACTTTTATTATATGTTTATGCTCAGGTAAGTAATATATTAATAACACTATTTCAGGATATAAATATAAAAATTTATGCTCACTTTTTTAAACTCCTTTTAAAAAATTTTTGTATCCATCATAAGTTTTGTACAAATATTGTTATCTTATTCCCGGTACACTTACACAAAACACCTTGCTCTCTAACAATATTAACAGATAGAATAGGATGCTCCACCGTCGATAAATATATTTGTTCCTGTAATATAAGCTGCTTTTTTTGAAGAAAGAAACACCACCAGTGGAGATATTTCTTCAGGAGTGGCAAACCTGCCTAAAGGTATTGAATTTGTACTGTAAATATTAACAATATCCTCAGTCTTCATGCCTGTTTTATCTGATAGCATATCTGAAAATTTATCCCACATTTCTCCTTCTACAGCGCCGGTACAAATACAATTAACAAGGATTTTATATGGTGCCAGTTCTTTTGATAAAGTTTTTGTCAGATTCATAACAGCAGTACTATACATATTATAAAAAGCAAGGTTAATACCGGGTTCTTTACCCGATAAAGAAGAAATATTTATAATTCTCGGATTATCACTTTGTTTTAAAAATTGTATGGAACCCTTTATAAAATGACAGATAGAAGAAAGATAATCCTTTAACATATTCAATCCTTCGTCTGAATCCATATGATAAAAGGGGCCAAAAAATTCTATAGTATCTATGTTGTTAATTACTATATCTATAGATCCGAATTTTTCAGCTATGACGTTTAAAGTATGCTCAACCTGACATTTATTCGTTTGATTAAGAATAAATCTGTCATAATTCACCATATCTTTGAGAAACATATGGGAAGAACTATTATGTCTGGAACAGAGGGCAAGATTTAAACCTTCATATGCCATTTCCATAGCTATTGCCCTGCCAAGTCTGTTATCCCAATTTGTAATTATAGCTGTTTTACCTTCTAATTCAAGATTCAAAATTTAACTTAACGACCCCAGAATTCTCCACCTATAGCGTCCACAGCTTAGGTGGAGATGAATGGGGAGTCCTTTCTATGATTGGATTTATTCTCTATATAAATATAATTATTATTTCTGCATATAAACTTTATTTTTCCAGG
>JBEHWP010000156.1:0-10176 GCA_040217665.1 Vulcanimicrobiota bacterium | reverse complement strand
TATTAAAATGCATTTTGTGGTTTCTTGTAATATGATTTTTTTTCGCTCCAGAGCACCACGCAGAGATTTAACTGGTGCCATATTTACGGTTTATAAGGTTCCAGTTCAGAAAGTGCTACAGTCTTCCTCATTTTTCTGGATTCCTGCCTGAGTTCTGATGTTGACCCGAAGGAAACCCTTGCCTGATATTTACTGAATCTGGCATCTTTACTCTTTTCCTGACTCAGCCTGTTTATATCTTCCAGTTCCCTGCTTATTAGTTCTGTACTTTTTTTCAAGGTCTCTCTTTTTTGATTGCCTGCTATGGTATTATATGTCTGCAGTTTTTCCGCATAATCCTTCAGAATCTTTATACCTGTTACATCATGTCCTCTTCTTCCCTGTTCGGCAGCTTTTTGTATATAAAATTCATCTGAAACTTCACTCTCGAAATTCTCTACAATATCTTCTTCTTTCTCTGTTACATGAAGCTTTTCATTATATATTCTTATTCTCTTTTTCCCGTCTGTACCGGTATATTCTACCTGGGTCTGAACAGTTAAATCTTCATTTGCCTTCAAATCTTCTGTTACATTCAGTGCCACACACATTTTTCTGTCAGGGTTTACATAACCGACTTTTGCGTCAAGAGACATTTTTTCTCTATGAAAGTGGACATCACCGCTGGCATCTCTGAGAGCCATACTGGAAGGAACAAATATTCTTACTTTTACATTCCTTCCTATGAAATCTGCCTGAGATAGAGCATTAAAGGTCGTTGAAAGCTCTTTTTTGTCTACAAGATATATATCTCCTCCTGTAAGACGGGCCATATCACCTATAGTTTCCAGTTCAAGTGACGAATATTCGGAAGTTACTACACCTACAATCTCAACCATTACACCTGCATCTCTGCATCTCTGACCAAAGTCCCTGTAAAAATCTCCTTTTCTTCCTCCTGGAGAATAGCTTATAAGTGAACCTAATCCAACATTGGCAAGGCCATCTGTAAGTAAAATTATACGACCTCCTCCCCGAAGAAGAGAGAAAGCAGAAAACACTGCCGGGCCCAGGGCTGTTCTGGACATTGCCGTAAGTCTGGAAATTAACTTTATCCACCGGTCGTAACTATCCTTCACTGTTTCAAATTTAAAGTGAAGATTTTGAAGAGTCTGAAAGATGTTGTTTTCATCATAAAGGTTGTTTTCACTGAGTTTTATACATTCATTACCATCAGCATTATAAAGGCTCACCCAGTCTGTAAATGTTATAAGAGCAAAAGTACTGTCAGGAGAATTTACAGAAATATCTTTAAGTGTTTCAATAAGACTTTTTTTAACACATTCCAGACTGTCGCCATTCATAGAACCTGATATGTCTATACATGCAACTATTCTATCTTTTACCGCCATGTTTTTCTGTATCTCATCAAGATATTCTATAACACCTTTTTCTATTGCTTTAATAGAATTAAACTGTAATTCGTCTATTTTATTCAGGTTATTACAGAACTGGCAGATGAAATGAAGACCTAAAGGAGGATTATCTTTAATAACAGAGGGATCTGTAACTGCTGCTCCGCAGGAGTGGCATAGTACAGGCTTTCCGGTTACTTCCGGAACTTTACTCTGTAATTCGCCGAATGCCAGCTGTGCTATTATTGAAGCATCGAGATTATCTTTTTTACTGGAAACATACCTGTTTGAAAACCTCATAAGTATTGGCTCCTTTTGAAAATTTTTATAAAAATCTTGAGATGTAACGCCCGATGCATTACGGGAGGTTTATCAATATATTTTAATTTTAACACAAAGTGAATTAATAATAAAGGAATAAATCTTATCTTCTCGAATTTTATGCTTAATTAAATTATTTAGATAAACTGCCTCTACTTAAATTTTATCTAAAGCCTTATCTTACGTCAGTAAAAATGAAAATTCCTATACCGTGAACTTAACGCCCTGCGGGCAAGTTGTTTAAAGTTGAGGGTTGAAGGTTGAGAGTTGAAATCAACCAAACTCTCAACTCTCAACCATATAATAGTTTAACCGGAATGAAAATTCCTATACATTTAAATTAAAGAAAGATGGAAACCTGTTATGAAAAATGAAAATACAGCCAGAACCTCTTTTCTTTCAGGAGAAGACTGGGAAATTATATATGAACATGGAGGATCTGAAATAGATAAAGTAAGAGATGTATTTATGAAAATATTTGATGACAGAGCCAGAGCTGATTTAGAGGAACCACTTGAAGATACCATAGGAGAACTACTCACAACACTTCCTGAAGAAGAAAGAAATAAAATATACAGACTTTTCGGTAAAGCTATATGGAATTGTAAGAAAAAAGGATATCTTGAACATATAAAACTTAAATAAGTCTCTATACTTTTGCAGATTTTAAAAACCTGTAAACAATAATCCAGGAATGAAGTCAAAATAACTGTTGCAAATGAGGGTTATGAGTGTTAGGTTTTAAAACTTCTTAACCCAGCACCTATAACCAAAAATCTGCTTAACTACAAAGTCAGTAAAAACAAGTAAATTATGAAAAAGTGCAAAAATATAATTGAGTAAAAAAATGACAGGTAAATTTATCGTGGATAAAAAAGAAATGCAGGATTGAAAGAAAAACAACTCCGGCACATTGTTAGAACAATTAGTATCCTCCCGTCACGATATAAACTGTAAATATGATGTAGTTATTTCCTGACAACTCCTTAGTGAGTAGTAACCGGTGAGTAATGAAAGGAGAGTAATTATGAATATTCTATCCAGAGATATTATAAAAAAATTAGAAATTATAAAAGAGGCTGATATTATAGTTGGCATAACTGATCTTCATGACGATACATCTATTGCAAGGGTAATTAAAGCTGTAAGTTTCGGCCTGGCCAAATATTTTCCCGAACAGAAAGCTTTGATAATCAAATCCGGAGGAAAAGATGACGAAGTATTCAGTAATCTTGATATATATGAAGAGAGGGAATTAAATTTTATTTATACATCTTTTATGCCTGTTCATAGATTGATTATAGGACAACCTGTGGAGAGAAGTAATTTTCTGAAAGGATTGTTTTATGCTTCAGATATGTTAAATGCATCTGCCTGCGTGGTTTTAAGAGGAGATCTTCAGAGTATTAACCCGGAATGGATAGAAGGCCTCGTCGCTCCTGTAATCAAAGGAGACTATGATTATATTTCTCCCGTTTATGTAATTCATCATAATGACGGATTAATAAACAATAATCTCGTTTATCCTCTTATAAGGTCTCTATTTGGCACAGACATCCGTTATCCCGGCGCAGGTGATTATGCCATGTCTGTAGATCTGGCAAGAAGTTTTCTGGAAAAAGAACTGTGGGATATGGATATAGACATATGGGTAGCAACTGCTGCTGCAGGAGAAGGTTTTGAAACAGGACAGGTCTTTCTTGGTAATAAACTTATAGATAAGTTTGATACAATCCAGGATATGAAGCAGAAATTTATAAAAACCTCTGAAACACTGTTTCATTTAATGAAGCTATACAAAGAAATATGGACAAACTGCGAAGAAGAAAAACATCTTACTGATTTCGGATATCATTATAAAATTTCTCCGCCTCCTGTCTCTTTAAATAAGAATGAAATTATATCAGAAGGAGAAGAATCATTTAAAGAATACAGAAATTCAATAAAAAAGGTTCTTTCTAAAGATACCTTTAATAAAATTGAACAAATATTCTCATCTCCGGGAGGGGCCTCTTCATTTCCAGCAGAATTATGGGTAAAAATTCTCTTCGAATATGTTTCTTACATATCTCTCCATGGTGGAGAGCTATCAAAATCTATTGTTCCATTGTTTTTCTTACGTATTTCTTCTTTAATAGGAAACGGAGAAATCAGTCCTGACGAGTTACAGAAGCGGCTCGATTCCGAATACAATCTATTTATAAATATAAAAGGTTCTCTTAGTGGTGGCAGCGGTAAATAAGGCTATACTTTTTCACTTTTTTATAATTTCCTTGTTTTTACTGACTTTATAGTTAAATAGGTTCTGGGTTTTAATCTTCCTAAACCAACACCTAAAACCTGAACATTGAATAGATTATATTTTTACAGTTTTTAAAATCTGAAAAAATATAGTAAAATGTATAGTTAAACATTTTTGTATTTTGATAAAAGTTTCACGTGAAACATTCATATCAGAAAGTGACAGTTAATGGTCAAAAGAATTCGTCAGACTTTATTAATAAAACCTTCATTTATAAAGCCGTCACAGGATAATTTAGAGGTCATAGGTGTATTCAATCCGGGAGCAATAAGGGTAAAAAATAACATATATCTTCTTTTGAGAGTAGCAGAAAGGCCTGCAGAAAAAAGAAAAGGCTTTTTCCCTTCTCCCAGGGCAGAGAAGGATATCATAAAAACAGACTGGTTTAAAATACCGGAAAATGGCACAGAAGATATAAGATGTTATACCATGCCGGATAAAACAATGAGGCTTACCTTTATATCTCATTTGAGACTTGCAAAGCTTGACTCTTCCGGTTTTACAGTAATGGAAATAGCTGAGAAACCATCTATTTTCCCTGAAGAATATTATGAAGCATTCGGTCTCGAAGATCCCAGAATAACAGAGATAGAAGGTATTTATTATATTACCTGTGTGGCATGTTCAGAGTCCCTCGGAGTATGTACGACACTTATAAAAACAGAAGATTTTTGTAATTTTGAAAGAATGGGAGTTATATTTCCTGCAGAAAATAAAGATGTTGTTCTCGTACCTGAAAAAATCAAAAATTCTTATGTAGCCTACCACAGACCGTCAGGAGAACATCTTCTGGGAAATCTTACGATGCAGATTTCCTATTCTCCCGATCTGATACACTGGGGAAAACATAGTATTCTCCTGCGTACAAGAAAAGGCTTCTGGGATGATTATAAGCTCGGCGCAGGTCCGCCTCCGGTAAAAACAAAACATGGATGGCTTACAGTATATCACGGTGTTTACAGGCAAAAAGGAGAGACAATAGGAACTTACTGTGCAGGAGCGGCACTTTTTGATCTGAATGACCCGGGAAAACTGATAGGCAGAACAAAAGATCCGATTATAATACCGGAAGAGCCATGGGAGAAAAAAGGGTTTGTTCCTGATGTAATATTTCCTGCAGGAGCAGTAATGGATGAAGATGGCAGGCATCTTATTCTTTACAGCGGAGCATCTGATACTTATGTAACAGCAACAAAATTATCTCTGGAAGATATAATAAAGCAGTTGCAAGTGAAAGAACTGACATAACATGGCACAATCATTTTGAAGTCTTTTCGTTAAAATCTCAAATTCCCAGTTTATTCAATACTCTTATAATTTCATCTTTTAAAAAAGGTTTTTTCAGACCTGCAGAAAAGCCGAATCTTTCAGGATCTGCCATAACGGGATCATCAGAATAACCGCTTATGGCCACCGCTTTAAATGATGGTCTTACAATGAGAAGGTTTTTTATTACTTCTTTACCTCCCATATCACCGGGAATGGTCATATCAAGGAATGCAGTAGAGAAAGGCTCATTTTTTTCTGCTTCAATAAAAGCAGAAAATGCTTCTCTTGAATTTGCTGTAATTACAGATGAATAACCAATTCTCTTTAATATTCTTTCCAGGATTTTCCTGAGATCTTCATCGTCATCCATGATAAGAACATTACCTTTACCGGAACATTCTACATGTTTTACTTCACTCTCATCTATAATACGCTCTTTAATACCATCTTGTGATGCAGGGAGATAGATATTAACAACAGTACCTTTCCCTTCTTCTGACTCAACATCAATAAAACCATCGTGTCTGGTGATGATGGAATATACAATAGAAAGGCCTATTCCGCTGCCATTTTGTTTTGTTGTAAAAAATGGATCGAAAATATTCTTAATTAATCCTTCTGGTATACCGGTGCCTTTATCCATTACGGAAATTTTCACATATTTTTCTTTTCCATTAGCCATGTGAATAACCGGAAGAGATTGAACATTTTCGGCGCTGACACATATTACACCTCCTGCCGGCATAGACTGAACTGCATTCATTACTACATTATTAACAGCCTGACCTATCTGGTTACTATCAAAATCACATAACCATAAATGGTCATCTATATTAAAGGTACATTTCAGATTTGAACCGGTAAGAGCAAATTTAACGTTATCTTTTATAACAGGTGTAAGTTTATCAGTCTTTTTAAGAGGAGAACCGCCTTTGGCAAAGGTAAGAAGCTGTTGAGTAAGAGATTTTGCTTTATCATATAAATTGAAGGCAGAAGAAAGAGATAAGTATGCTTCACTATCTTTACAGGCATCCCTGGCAAGTTCAATATAGCCAAAAATTCCTCCCAGAAGATTATTAAAATCATGGGCTATACCTCCTGCAAGAAGTCCAAGAGCATCAAGCTTCTGAACCCTCTGAATATGGTTCATCATGATCTTTCTTTCCGTCATATCACGAAAAACAAGAACAACACCTGTAATCTGACCGACTCTGTCTTTTATCGGTGCAGCACTATCGGCAATTATAAATTTCCTTCCATCTCTGGATATAAGCATGGTATGATTTACCAGTTCCACAATCTCTCCACTGGTGATTACCTTCTGAACAGGATTTTCACATACTTCTCCTGTCATCTCATTGACAATATGAAAAACAGTAGAAAATTCTTTCCCTTCTGCTTCTTCCAGAGTCCACCCTGTAAGTTTTTCAGCAATACCGTTCATAATGGTAATCCTTCCCGAAATATCTGTGGCAATAACACCATCGCCTATACTTTTAAGGGTGACAGCAAGGCGTTCCTTTTCCCCGGCGAGCATATGTTCAGCTTTTTTTCTTTCACTTATATCTCTCAAAATAGTAGAAAAGTATTCCACTGTGCCATCAGATGATTTATGGGCAGTAATAACCTGTGAAACAGGTATTTCCTGACCATCCCGTGATAAAATAGCTGTTTCTCCGTGCCAGACACCATCTTTTATTGCAGAATGAACTCCTGTATTCATAACTATATCAAGAGCCCAGTCAGGATGAGCATATTGTACAGAATCAGAATTTTTCAAAAGCTCCCTTCCTGCCCTGTTCATATACAGTATTGTACCATCAGGTTCTGCTGTTGAAATAAGATCACTGGTGGATTCAATAATGGAAAGTAATCTGTTTATTTCTCTTTCTCTTATTTTTCTTTCCGTAATATCACGAAGAATAGCACAGTTATATTCTCTGCCGCAAAATTCCAGATAATTTACAGATACTTCTACAGGAAAAACTGTTCCATCTTTTCTTTTATTAACACTTTCATACATAAAAGACTTTTTTTCTTTTATTTCCTGCATATGAGACATCCACCACTGTTCAGTATATCCGGGTCTTATATCACAGATGCCCATAGACATAAGTTCTTCTCTTGAATAGTTGAGATATTTACAGGCAGCATGGTTTACATATACAAATTTACTTTCCGAGTCAACCAGATATACGGCATCTCTTGCATTATCCATGGCAAACTGTGTGAATACAAGAGCATCTTCTGCTTCTTTCCTTTTTGTTATATCAATAATGGTTCCTTCTATAACATTTCTATCACGATTAACTCTGGCTGAAAATTCTGCCCAGAATTTTTTATCTGTAAGTCTATTTCTAAATTGAGTTACATAATTTTCTATATAACCTTTTTCCTTTAATATATTCTTTACTTCTTCTCTCCGGGCAGGAACTGCATAAAACTGAAGTACATCCTGGTTTATAGCTTCCTCTACAGAAGTAAAGCCTGCCATCTGACAGTATGTTTTATTACAGGCTATTATTGTTGCTTCTTCCATAGAGGTTTCAAAGAGTCCTGCACTGGCATAATGATAAAGATTCCTGTACTTTTCCTCACTATCTCTGAGACGTTCTTCTGTTTTCTTTCTTTCAAGGACATTAATTATAAGAGGTGCCATAAATTCCAGTAAATGAACTGCGTCATCAGGCCATTTCGTATGTTCTTTTCCATAAAATCCCATAGCGCCGTAAAGTTTCCCTCTAAAAATCAGAGGGATGAAAAGAAGGGAAGAAAAATCTGTTCCGGGCCATTTATTCAGTTCAGATGGTGATGATATAAAAAGTGTTTCAAAATTTTTCCATTTCTCAAAATAACCGGAAAAAAAATCTGTAGAAATATTCAGAGAAAGAGAGGGATTATGTTCTCCATAAAACCATTCATAACTGCCTGTTACAGTCTTTAAATCTTCTGAAAATAAAAAAACTGATGCCTTTATAGCACCGACAATAAGGGCACTATTACCAAGAGCATCAACAATTCCTCTTTCTATCTCATCAAATGGTAGATTTATAAAGTTTATTGGTACAGGTAATATCATAATATATTTATTATATCATACTGTTTTTCATGGATCAAATAATTTCACTTCATAAAGAAAATTATTATAAATATAGTATTTAAATAGTCGTAATATATAATCTATGAAAGGAGAGAAAGTTTTATAAGACAGGGAAATTAACTATAAAAAATTTCTTCCTTTTATTTCATAGGGGAGAAGGTAAAGAGGCCGTAAAACTTACTAAGAAATAAATTAATAGTATGTGGTGAGATGGGAAATATATTTCCACTCACCACTTACTTAAATATTCAGATTTCCATCATCTTTTCCAGTATTTCTTCCACATTTTTTCTTATTTTAGCAAGTTCTTCTCCGGTAGAAGCTTCAAACCTCATTACAATAACAGGCTGTGTATTTGAAGCTCTCACAAGGGCCCATCCTTCAGGAAAAATTACCCTTGCACCGTCTATATCCACAACTTCATATTTTTCTTTGAAATAATGTACCACTTTTTTTACAATTTCAAATTTTATCTCATCAGAACAGGGAAATCTTATTTCAGGCGTATTTACAGTTGCCGGAATATCTGAAAGTAATTCAGAAAGAGATTTATCTGATTTTGAAAGTATTTCCAGAACTCTGCCTCCTGAATATACGGCATCGTCAAAACCGAAATATCTGTGAGTAAAAAATATGTGGCCGCTCATCTCCCCTGCCAGGAGTGCTCCTTCTTCTGCAAGTTTCTTTTTTATAAGGGAATGACCGACCTTCCACATGATGGCACGTCCACCGTGGCGTTCTATATCATCGAAGAGGGTCCGAGAACATTTAACTTCAGAAATAAAAGATGCACCGGGATGTTCCTTTAAAATTTCTCTGGAAAAAAGAATCATTAACTGATCACCCCAGATGATTTTCCCTCTGTCATTTATTACGCCAATCCTGTCTGCATCTCCGTCAAAGGCAATACCCAGATCTGCCCCTTCTTCTCTGACTCTTTCCGTAAGATCTTTCATATAATCTTCCACAGTAGGGTCAGGATGATGATTGGGAAAATGTCCGTCAGGATTACAGTAAAGCTCTATTACTTCCATACCCATTTTTCTGTATATATCAGGTGCAAAAATTCCGCCTGTACCATTTCCTGCATCTATAACCACTTTAACAGCTCTGCCGCCAATTTTAAGCCTGGAAAAAACTTCTTTTTTATAAATTTCTTTAAGATCCATTTCCCTGACTGACCCGGTTCCTGAAACAAAAGATTCGTCTTCCATTATTTTTCTCAATGCCTGTATTTCTTTACCGTAAATGGTACTTTTTCCAAGGCATATTTTAAATCCGTTATTATCGGGAGGATTATGACTTCCTGTTATCATAACTCCCCCTCCGGAAGAAAGATGAAAAAGAGAAAAATAAAGGAGAGGGGTATGACATAGCCCTATATCTATAACATTTACACCTGAAGCCAGAATACCTGCAAGAAGCCAGTCGTGGAGAGACGGAGAGGTCAGACGGCAATCCCTGCCAAGTGTTATTTCCCTGACTCCATGATGATTATAATAGGTTCCCAGAGCTTTACCCAGATTTACAATCAAATCTTTGGTAAAATCTTCTTTAACAACGCCGCGAATATCATATTCTCTGAATATATATGGATTTACTTTCAAAAATGTCACCTCTTAATTTACATAAGTATTTAGAGCCTATCTGAAAAGTCGCCCCATACCTTTCCACTGCCAGGCTCTTCCGAAAAATCTATAATCCTCCTGAAAGAGAACCTGTTTTTACAGACATTTACTATTTTGCGTCTATTTAATTTACAACTGGCTGTTAATACGGTATATATTTTT
>JBEHWP010000155.1:0-10179 GCA_040217665.1 Vulcanimicrobiota bacterium | reverse complement strand
TATTAAACCGTCAAATATCATTTTAAAACGAGACACGAATGAAGTCGTTCTTATAGATTTTGGTATAGCAAGAACAATTTCACCTGAAGCAGTTCATAAGGTGGCAAGCGGCACGGAAGGTTATTCTCCGCCTGAACAATATCGGGGTATAGCCGTACCACAGAGTGATATTTATTCTCTCGGAGCTACTATGCATCAATTACTCTCCGGAGAACCACCTCTTACACCGTTTAAATTCTGCAGCATATGTGATAAAAATTCTACTGTTTCAGTAGAAATGGAACGTATAATCATGAAAGCTCTGGAAGAAAGAATTGAAGACAGATTTCTTTCAGCAGAAGATATGTATAAATCTATAGTAGATTTTTACAGAGCTTCAAAAGATCTTCATGCTGCTACTATTGCTATCAAATATCAAGTATCTTCTCAGGATATAATAGATATAGTGAGCAATGAATCCTCTATACCTGTGTCCCGCAAAACTATAGTCATGGATCAGATTGGCGGGCTGATTTTACAGTTAGATAACAGTAATGTAGAACTCAGAAGACTTGCAGTAGAATCCCTTGGAAATTATAGAGAAGAAAGGGTAGTAAAAGCATTGATTAAAGCGCTGGGAGACAGGGATGCGGAGGTCAGGATGAGAGCAGTTGTTGCTCTTGGCAATACCGGTAATACAATTGCAATACCATATCTTATAAAGGTTCTGGAAAAAGATACAGACCATTTAAGAGCATGTGCCGCTACAGCGATGGGTAAATTTATAGAAGATTCTGTTCTTGAACCTTTAATTAAAGCTCTTGAAGATCCTGCTCCTGCTGTAAGGAAGCAGTCTGCCATTTCTCTTGGCATAATTGGTTATGCCGAGGCAATAAAGCCTTTAGAAGAAGCAAGAAACAGGGAAGGCCTTCTCAGTATACATATGAAAGATGTTATGTCAGATGCAATAGATAGATTGACTAAAGGCCCTACAGCCGGTCAATATATAGATATGGCTGATGTTTTTTTTAATCAGGGTAAGTTTGATCTTGCAGAGGATTGTTATAAAAAATCCATTGAATTAAAGCAGAATAATTATGAAAGTTATGTCAATCTGGGGAATATCTACTGTTCTCAGGGTAAATATAAAGAAGCTCTTGAAGCTTATATTTCTTCAGTTAAACTGAAACCTTATAATTATGAAATCTATAATACTATCGGTAATATATATACTACTATGGGAGATTATCAGAAGGCAACAGAGGCCTATAAACAGGTTATAGAGCTCGAACCTGATTTTGCTACGGCTTATAATAACCTGGGATTTGCCTATTACAATCAGGGTGAATTTTATAATGCCATACTGGAATATAGAAAATCTATCGCTCTTGATGAAAGTTTTCCTATGGCTTATAACAATCTGGGAAACGCTTACAGCGCTCTGGGTAACTATGAACTTGCCCTGGAAGAATACAGAAAAGCTTTAAAACTGCAGCCTGATATGAGTCTTGCCCATAATAACCTGGGATTTGCCTATGCAAAAATGAATAAACATGATATGGCCATACTTTCTTATATGGAAGCGATAAAATTGACACCTGATTTTGTAATGGCTTATATTAACCTGGCTTTTTCTTATGCCACACAGGGAAAATATGAAGCTTCCAGCAAATACTACAGGAAAGCCATCGAACTGGCTCCGAATAATCATGAAGCTTATATGGGACTTGCCCAGATTTATGAACTATGCGGGCATTATGACGAAGCAATAGAGCAATATGAAGAAGCCTTACAGACTGGAAGAGAAGATGTAAAAATCTATGAAAATATTGCAAATATATATGTAGAAACAGGAAAACTTATCTATGCAATAGAGGAATACAGGAAAGCTCTGCTTTTAGAACCGGGGAGAGCAGATCTGTATAATAAAATTGCCTGGATATACAAGGAATTGAAACAATATGATCAGGCAATTATGGAATATAAAAAAGCTATATCTTTAAGTCCATCTGATGCCAGACTTTATATCAATCTTGGTTACACCTACAGCTCTATGAATGAATATTCTATGGCAATAGAAAAATATCGGGAAGCTCTCAGATTAGAACCTGACAACGGGAATATATATTATAATCTCGGATGTGTATATATGAAATTGAAAGATTTTAATAAAGCTGCTCTTGAATTCAACAAGGTTTTTCATGTAACAAAGGATCCTGAATTAATTGAAGCAGCAGAAAAAGCTCTTACAAAAATAAAGAACCGCTTAAGAACCAGAAAATTTGAACTGTGACAGGTGAAAGGAAAATCTAAAAAATTACTTCTTTTACCACTTTCTTTTTGTTATGCCATATGCCAAGCTTAATAGTTTTTCCCGGCTTGAGAGGTGTTACCAGGGCCAGGAGTTCTTCATAGGTTTTTATTGTATTTCCGTTAACTTCAACTATTATGTCTCCTGTTTTTATGCCGGCTTTACATGCAGCACTGTCTTCATAAACATTTACTACCAGTACTCCTGTTGAAACAGGAAAATCCCATATTTCAGACATTTCTTTATCTATATTTTTCAGAGAAATACCAAACCATGGTTTTTCCTGACCATTGCCGTATTTTGATGAAGAAGATGAAGAATAGGGGTTATTTATGACAGTAACATGTATATTTTTTGTGGAACCATTTCGAAATACCGTAAATTTTACAGATTTCTTATATTTAATTTTTCCGATAAATGATGCCAGTTCTTTTGGTGAGGTAATTTGAATGCCGTCAATACCGGTTATTATATCTCCGCTTTTAACACCT
Organism: Vulcanimicrobiota bacterium; assembly: GCA_040217665.1. Taxonomy (GTDB): domain Bacteria; phylum Vulcanimicrobiota; class SpSt-956; order SpSt-956; family JAKJGF01; genus CALARM01. The sequence goes on along the minus strand of JBEHWP010000155.1, from coordinate 7,398 downwards.
GCACTGCCTGCAGGACCTGCCGGAAATACATAGTGGACAAAGGCACCACTCATGTTCGGATAATATCCGTAATTTATGGCAAGATCCCTTGTAAGTTCTCCTATCTGTATACCGATCCAAGGCTTTGTCAGTTTGTCACCTGCCAGTGACGGAAGGGTTAACAAAAAAATAAATATAAGTAAGCTTTTAAATATATTTTTCATATTAAGATCACTCTTTTCTTTAATATTACTGTATTTTGTAGCCTGTCATATGTAACCTGCCACGTGTCACGCGTCACGATTTTAACTATTACTTCTCTTATTGTCAAGTGCAAATTTATTGCCATTTTATTCTTTCCAAATGTTAACAAAATTTTAACAAAGATTTTACAAAATATCTTTTCTTTTATCTTAATAGAATGTTATAATTCGAAAAGAGGAAGGCAGGTCTGTGAAATAATAAACAGTTGAAAGGAATTATTTATAGATTATGATAAATGGCGATGTGAGAAATTTACCGGTAAAAAGTCAACAGAGTCTTCCTGGCCTGATGTCCTGCAAAAAATCTCCGGAAAAACAGGAAGAACCGAAAGATACTATTTCTTTGCAGGGAAAAAGTATTTTAGATGATCATGTTATCATGCCTCCCAATCTTAACAAGATTTCTATAAATAAGACCCTCGTGAATTTTGCAGAAAGTCTTGAAGAAAAATCTGCCACAGGCCAGGAAAAAGAATGGACTATCATGTTTTATATGGATGGTGCCAATGATTTAGAACCACATATGGCAAAAGCCATGCTTGACCTGGAAAATGTCGGCTCCAATGATAAGATAAATCTTGTGTCCCAGATTGCCCGTCTTTCTCAGGATGAAGTTAAAAAAGTTCTGGGAGAAAAATATAAAGATAATCCGAAGGCTCTGGAAGAGGTAAAAAACCATAAAACCAATGTAGACGGCGATTGGAACGGTGTAAGAAGATATTATATTGTGAATAATCAGGATACTGCATCAAGACATCCCTACTATACATCAAATATGGAAAAAAATCTTTATCTTACTGATATAAGCCACCCCCAGACTCTGGCAGATTTTGTTTCGTGGGGTATAAAAAAATACCCTGCAAAACATTATATGCTTGTTTTTATGGACCATGGCGCAGGGTGGCCTGGAGCCCTCAATAATGATTTCAGCGGCTATAACGGGCAGATGATGAGCACTCCCAGTATAGCTGAAGCTTTGAAAACTGCAGAAAAAACGACAAATAAAAAACTGGATATAGTCCATTTTGCCACATGTCTTATGGGCTCATCGGAAGTGGCCTATCAGCTCAAGGATTCCGCAGATTACATGATAGCTTCGGAAGAGATGGGTACTACAAAAGCCCTTAATTATGGTCCTGTCCTTCAAAAAATTAACGACTCGCTCAGAAACGGCGGGAGCTCAACAAAGGACCTCTCAAGAATGATAGTAAATCATTTCAAAGAGAATCAGGACGCTTTCATGACTCATGCTGCCATAGATCTTTCCATGATGGAAGAAGTCAAGAATAAGATTGATGAACTGGCACGGGCTTTACACAATACTGCTACATCTGTGAATCTTCTGAAAGAGATCATAGGAGGAGTTCAGAATTACGGCAATCTTTCCTTTGAAGACACCTATAGAGATTACAGAGATTTAAAAGATTTTGCCAATGCTATTATGCTGGATGACAGAATAACTGATGAAAAACTTAAGGTTGCTGCATTTAATGTGCGCCTGGCTGTAGAACAGGCAGTTGTAGGAATTACACCTCCTGCGACCTATACAAGAGAAGAAACTGCAGGCGTTACTGTGGAACATCATGGGAGACGCAAAATAACACGGGTAAATGTTATTGAAGAAGATATTGGCGGCGGAGGTATGTCCATATATTTACCTCTCGAGAAAAAAACTGATTATGATAAATTGAAGCAGGATTACAGCCAGCTTGATATAGCACAGAAGACTCAATGGGATGAGTTTATAGATAAAGAGGTAAATTCTCCTTCTGCAACTGACAGAGGGTGGACTGATTTAGTCCGGACTCTTGATAAAGGAATAAACTCTCCTTCCGGCGATGGCGGTAAAGCATAATCTTTCCGGATGTTTAAAGGGGGCGGTATTCAATCGCCCCCTTTTGTATTCAGTGGTTATCTGTGTGACCATGTGGTCAAATGTTTTTCCCGCAGCGAAATCCTATATCTATAAACCGGTTTGCCGGATCTTCAGAGCCTCTTATAAAACATCGTGTCTGTTCCATTAAACTGTTCCATGCTCCTCCGCGAATTACTTTTAATTGAGAGGAATATTTCGGGCTTAGCTTTATATTTCCGCCATATGGTGCATAATCGCTTGAAGTCCATTCCCATACATTTCCGCACATATCAAATACACCGTAATAGCTTTTACCTTCGGGAAAACTTCTTACAGGTGTGGTTCCTTTCAGATCTGCTTCTTTACAGTTAAGTCTGGTAGAATCCCATTTATTCCCCCATGGCCACTGTCTTCCGTCAATCCATCTTGCTGCTTTTTCCCATTCCTGTTCTGTGAGAAGTCTTTTTCCTGCCCATCTGGCATATTCCTGTGCATCGTACCAGGAAACATTTACTACAGGATGGTGTTCCTTCCCTTCCGTAAAAGCTTTTTCCCAGTCTCCCGACGATTTGTATCCCGTAGAAGTAACAAAATTTGTATATTCCAGATTTGTAACAGGAGAGGCGTCTATATAAAAAGAATTTATATAAATCTTCTGTTCTGGTTTTACATCATCGGGGCATGTTAAAGTCTTTTCTTTTCGGAAAGGAGCGGTAACTTTCTGAAAAATAGTATCGTCTTCTCCGAACCAGAAATCTCCGGCCGGTATGAGGATAAACTCCTGTACAAAGGATTTTCCCGGTAATTTCAGATTTTTATGCCAGAAACCATCAGATCTTTCTCTTGCTTTATATTCTCCGTCTTTTTTCTGAGAAAGTCTGTCAACATAATTTGATACTCTGTCAGGAACATGACTTATATTTGAATTATCAGTTTTTTTTATGACACCACCGGTATTTTTTGCCTGTACTAATGCTTTTTTCATTTCACATGCAGTACTGTATCTTCTGTCAGGATGATCCTGAAGGGCTTTTATGAGAAACTGTTCTATATTAACGGAAACGGAAGGATTTATATTACGAATATGTTCGAATTTACATGGAGCTGAAAGAGTTCCCGTAAGTAGATGATGCATTGTAGCAGCAAGGGAATAGAGGTCGCTTCTTATTTCAGGTTTTCCTTTGAATTGTTCCGGTGCTGAATAATGAGGGGTACCTATTTTTGTTTGAGTCGCCTGATTATCAGGATGCAGTACCCTTGCTATGCCAAAGTCTATCAGCATTACCCGGGAGTCTTCTTTGCTGAGCATTATATTTGCAGGTTTGAGATCACGATAAATTATCGGTGGAGATTGGTTGTGGAGATATTCCAGCACATCCAGTATTTCTGACGCCCATGTCACCACTTTTTCTTCGTCCAATCCCGGAGTTCCTGCTTCGTTTAACATGGTTTCCAGATCACAGCCGTCTACATAATCCATTATGAGATAATATCTTCCGTGCTGGACAAAATAATCCTTTACAACAGGCAGGTTTTTATGGCGTAGTCTTGCGAGGATTTTTGCTTCCTGTTTGAACCTGTCAACAGCATACTGCTGTTCTTCACCGGAGGAAAAGCGGACAAACATTTCTTTTACAGCACATGTTTCTTCAAGACGTTTATCATGGGCAACATAAACTGCCCCCATGCCTCCTGATTTTATCAGTCCTGTGATTTCATATCTGTTATCTAAAAGAACAGACGTAACAAGATTGCCTGTTTCAGTAACATGAGTAATCTGTTCTCCGCAGGAAGAGCAGTATTTTACATCAGATGTATTTTGTTTGCCACAGTTAGAGCAGAAAACTGTCATGTTTAAATCGTGACGCGTGACGCGTGACGCGTGACGCGTGACGCGTTCATTACTCACCTTTCACTTTTTCACCTTTCACTTTTCACCACTCACCACTCACCACTCACCACTCACAAGATTATACCAGTTAAATAGAAAATAGGGAAGACCTATAAAAAATTGGCATAAAAATTGCCATATTATTTTATAGAATAAATCACTTAAGGAGGTCATCATAATGAACAAAATATCTAAAAAAATTGCTTTTATGGTACTGTTGATTTCTATGATTACGGGGATTATGCAGATTACCTGTGCTGCCAGTCTATCGCCTCAGTGGACTGTTCTTACTGCAGAACAGAAGAAATTTTTACTCGAAGCATTCAATATAAATGAAAATGAACAGAAAACCCTCTGGGATCCCATGCCTGAGAATATCAAGCAGTTTATTATTGATTCTATATGGAAATCTATGACGCCGGAGAAACAGCAGCAGGTTTTAATTTATGCCCATATAGACAAACCGTTCAGCAAGGACTCCGATGAAGCGTCAAAAATACCTGCGCCTAAATGGAATTCTCTGTCTGCAAGGCAGCAGGGCATACTGATACAGGCTTTTAATTTTGACGATACACAGCTTGCCGTCTGGAGTAATCTGCCTGTAGAAATAAAACAGGTATATATCGATGCCGCATGGCCTTATATTGATATTCAGAAGAAGCATCACGTTCTGTCTGCGACAGAAAATAAAGAACCTTATGCCAGTCCCACACCGGGAACTTATTCCTATCCTTCGTCTACTCCCACACCGGGCACCTGTTATTCTTCTTCATCAGAAGCAGCGCCTGTATGGAACACTATGAACGCATCCCAGCAGCAGGCACTTATGATGGTCATGAATTTTGACTCCACTCAGACTATGATATGGACATATCTTACACCTGAAATGAAACAGATGTTTGTAGATTATATATGGCAGTATTTCAATGAAGATATAAAAACAGAGATTATGGCAGGTAATACGCAGAAGATTCAGGTAATCATGGCAGAACAGGCAAAAAATTCTATAGTGCCTCCACAGTGGAATACACTTGATGCGGAAAAGCAGCAGAAGCTTGTAGTGCTTATGAAACTGGATCCGACTCTCTGGAATTTCCTCCCTGTAGAAATGAAGCAGGGATTTATTAATACTATCTGGAAATTTATTCCCCCTCAGAAACAGAAGGAAATAATGGATGAAGTGGATTAAATTAGTAACGCGTAACGCGTTACGCGTTACGCGTTACGTTCTTTTAAATCCACATAATGAAATTCATGGAATAGGGATTACAGAGATCTACATGGTGGGGAAGCATACGAAGCACGAACCCGTGTCGGCCGCTGCTCATACATGGTATATGTCCTGTAAACAGGTAAGTTCCCTGTGAAACTTCTTTTACATTGTTCATGGGAATGGCTATACCCGATGCAATCTGTGCTTTTATATCCAGAGGGCCGTAATATATATCTAACTGTATATCCTTCGGTTTTAGAGACCCCATATATATTTTTGCCTCAATAGTAAGTTCGTGACCTACTTTCAGATCGGAAGAAGAAGTAGAGTCTACATATTCCACCTTTATCTCATGCCAGTGTTCTCTTATACGTGTTTTCCAGGCTGAAAGGGCTCTGGCTCTGGTATAATTATCATCTCTCAGACGGGAAGCAAGCTCTGACGCCGGGAAATAAAATCTTGTCGCATATTCCGAAACCATACGGTTTGTATTGAATCTTGGCACCAGTTTTCTCATGGAATTTTTCATCATATTTATCCACTTGTTTGGAAGACCGCTTCTGCCTCTCTCATAAAACATAGGAATAACTTCTCCTTCGAGAAGATCATAAAGAGCACTTGCTTCTATTTCATCCTGATAGTTGTGATCATCATAGCTTTCTCCGCAACCTATAGCCCAGCCTACATCTCTTTCATATCCTTCACACCACCATCCGTCCAGGGTGCTTACATTGATACAACCGTTGAGGGCTGCTTTCATGCCGCTTGTACCGCTGGCTTCCAGAGGACGACGGGGATTGTTTAACCATACATCACAGCCTGTTACCATGTAATGGGCTACTTCTATATCGTAATCTTCTATGAATACGAGGTGATTTCTGAATGGTTCATGACGTATTTGATGAATAATCTGCTGGATGAATTTTTTCCCTGCCGTATCCTGGGGATGGGCTTTACCTGCAATGATTATCTGAAGGGGTCTATCTTTATTTGTAAGGATTTTTTCAATTCTTGCAAGGTCCTTTAAAATGAGTGTTGCTCTTTTATATGTGGCAAACCTTCTTGCAAAACCTATTGTAAGAGCTTCAGGGTTAAGGACTTCTTCTGCCTGTTCTATTTCAACTCTTGATGCTCCTCTTCTTTCCAGTTGCTGTTTCAATCTTTTTCTGGCAAATGCCACAAGACGTTCTCTTCTTCTTTCATGGGTGCGCCATAATTCTTCTCCCGGTATGGTATCGCCTCTATCCCATATTTCCTGATCTATAGGTTCTGTTCTCCACCGGGGGCCTATATAACGGTCAAGAAGTCCTGCCATATCACGAGAAATCCAGGAAGGATTATGAATACCATTGGTAAGGGAACCTATCGGTATATCATTCTCAGGCACATCGGGATACATTGACTGCCACATACGGCGGGATACCTGTCCATGTAATTCGCTTACGCCGTTTGTGCGTCCAGATAGGGTGAGAGCCAGAACTGCCATATTGAAAGGTTCTTCACGATTTCCTGCATCTTTTCTGCCGAGACCCAGAAAATCATCTCTGGAAATCTTTAATCTGGGATAAAATTGTCCGAAATATTTATCCATAAGTTCTATGGAGAATATATCTATACCTGCCGGCACAGGTGTATGGGTTGTAAATATATTGCTTACCATGGTAGCCTCATAGGCTTCCAGAAAAGTAAGGCCTTTTTCTTCTATTAAAATTCTTATTCTTTCCAGACACAGAAAAGCAGAATGCCCTTCGTTTATATGAAATACATCGGGATTTATCCCTATAGCTTTCAGTGCTCTTACTCCTCCTATACCGAGTAATATTTCCTGGCATATACGCAGTTCCGTTCCTCCTCCGTACAGCTGTGATGTTATATCTCTATCCGCTTTTTGAGGATTCTGGGCTATATTTGTATCTAACAGATAAAGAGGAATACGTCCGATTTGTATCGTCCATATCTGTGCTTTGAGCATTCTTCCCGGAAGTTCCACTTCTATTATGAGAGGACTTCCGTCCTTTTTATTTACAGGTGTAAGGGGCATATTATAAAAATCATTTTCAGGATACTGTTCCTGCTGCCATCCGTCTGCATTTAAATACTGACGAAAATATCCCTGTTGATAGAGGAGACCGATACCTGCAAGAGGAAGTCCCAGATCGCTTGCAGATTTCATGTGATCTCCTGAAAGAACACCGAG
>JBEHWP010000154.1:0-10184 GCA_040217665.1 Vulcanimicrobiota bacterium | reverse complement strand
TTCAGCACGGACGAATCCATTTTTCTCATAAAATAAATCAAAAGCAGACTGATCAGGATGACGCCAGTAGTACATTTTTGGAGGCCAGAACCACTGTTTTGTTTCTCCCACAGTCCAGGCTATGCAGTTATAATCCATGGTTGCCGGTGCTGTAACTACAGTTTTATCTACATCCAGATCCGGAAAAATTTCCTTAAAGAGCTTCTTTTCTTCATCTGTAAAATGCCTTGGATATTCTCCATCGGGAGCATTTATATCAGATGAAATCTGTGAAATTCCGCCTGAATTCAGAGTTTTATTTATTTCTTTCATCATATCTGCATCCAGCTTTCCCGGTATTTCACCTTTGCTGAACTTATCTATTGAGTCTGATGAGGATTTCTGTGAAATTGTTGTTTTTTTCTGCTCTATTGTTTTACAGGCCAGTCTTTTTATATCCATCATAAAAATGTCTCCTCTTTATTAAAGTTTAAAGTCCCGTAATAAGGTTTGAAATTTACATGTATTATTTATTTATAGAGTCTTCTGGCGTGTGAAAAGTGTCCGAAATCTTCGAGTCTCAATTCCCTTACCGGCTTATTTGCTGTAGGTCTGTGAACAAATTTGCCATTACCTGTATAAATACCTACATGAGTAATTGTTCCATCACGATAACTGCCATAGGTATTTTTAAATAATATAATATCTCCTTCTTTTAAATCTTTTTTATTTAATATCTTTTTCCCTATATCATCGCCGGCAAAACTGTTAGCAAACCCGGGGCCTGTGTGCCATCCATCTGATGCTTTTCTGGTCACTCCTGCATTATTTCCGGCTTCTTTAATTACATTTCTAACAAAATTTGCACACTGTTCAGTCTGGCCCGGATGAAAATGTCTGTTTTTCCAGTTACTGGCTTTTTCAGCAAGTTTATGTCCATCAACAAATTTATCATCTTCATCAGGTTTATTATCGGTTTTTACAGGTGAAAAAACATCTGAATAGTTTGGTACAGAAGTCTCTCCTGCAGATCCGAACATTCCGGGTATTCTCATCTCTTGACCGGGTGTTCCAAGAAAATTGCCCAGAGAATTTTTCATTTCAGGACTGAATCCGTTATACATATGAGACCCATCATTTATAACAGGAATACCTTGAATGAGCTGGCTTTCTCCGCCTGCAATAGGGTTAATAAATTTATTATTAAAATTGCCTCCAGCAGCAGACAGTTTATTCTGGTTACCTTTAACAATCGAGTTTAAAACATCTTCCAGCCTGTTGGTTTTTTGTTGTCCTGAATTATATTGTGTATTAATGCCCATAATTCACCTGCTTTCAGTTTAAGTTATTGTTATTATAGATAAATTATATAGTTATTATTTTGTGAAAAGCAAGTCAAAAGTGTGTGATTTTTTTCATGCTGCACATAATGCTTGAAGTTTTATATTTCTTCATTTTTCACTCTTTAAAAATTAAAGAAATGTCTAATGAAACAGGAGTTACATGCGTAACTCCTGTTTCATTATGTTTCAACAATAATCACAAACCACATGAGGTTTTTCATCACTTTACCATCTACTTTGACTATCATGGATAAATAGGATTATATTTTTCCTGCAGGATTTTTCACCCATTCACCATCTACTTTAACAAACATATTGGTGCCCTCTGTAATCAGAATACTGCTGGCCTGTGAAGTAAACTTAAGTTCCAGACCTCCATCGGGGAAAATGTGACCATCGGTGTAATGTTCAAGGTTAAAGGACCCTTCTTCCATTTGTTCAGGTTGTAGAGGAGTAAGGGATATGGTTCCATCAGGGTTTTTCTCCTGTATATAATTAGTCCATTCAATCATTGAGCCACTTAAACTTTCTGGTTTCGGGAAGCCTACAACCTGGAGATTGGAATCATTGGTTTTTACATATGAAAAATCACTGAAATCTCTCCCGAAGCTTACAGGATTAATTAAATATGCTTCTGCATCTTTCTTATAAGATGTCCAGAGTGATATTGCTTCATCGATAGGTGTAGCGGGATTGTTTATTTTCTTCAGCTTTTCACTCAGAACATGTTCACCAAGAGGCCTCACTTCGCCTGTACCGGGATTTTCAACAACAGCATTGGGATATTGAGCAAAATTATCGTTTATACTGTTTTCTGTCTCAGTACAGGGTTCAGTCATAACTTTTTCTCCAACCGGACCATGAGGATTAATTAATCCAGCTAAATCTTTATAAGGTATGAAAACCTCTGCCTGTCCAAGCACATGGGGAATACTATTATCTTCAGATGAAGCCAGTACTATGTGCAGTCCCCTTGAGGATATATTAAATTGCTTAAAATTTTCGATACTGGGAGGATTAAGATACTGAAAGAATGCATCTGCACATTCCGTACCATGTTCTCTCTTTAAGTATCTGTAAGTATCTTTAGTCAACTCCTCAACATAGTTTGTATTCTTGTTAAATAATTCAGGCAGGTGAATTTCCTTCCCCGTTTTAAGATCGTAATTTACTGTTTCTACTAAATTATTTGGATAGGGTCTTCCGGCAACATAGCTATCTCCACCCATTCTTGCACTTACCACACCATTGGGAAGTGTATCGCAAAATTGGTGCCTTAAAGTCAGGTGACTGTGGCCTCCCTGAGCAACCTGACCATCAGGAGCATTCATATATTCGCTATGGAGTCCTTTAATAAACCATCCTGCCTTCGTTTCCATCTTTTGCTGCATAAGATCATTAAATCCGTTATCGTTTTTTAAATGAGGAAATTCTATATTAACATCATATCTCGGGCTATGTACCCCCTGGCTGCATTCCTTTATTGTAGTTGTTACTATATAGCCTCCCATTGAACCCTGGGCCATATTTCTAAGTTTTGCCATCTGATCTACAAATCCGCCGGCATTTGCAGAACCTGTTTCTAACTTATCCTCAGGTAAATTTCCCTTTTGTTGTTTTATAGTACCCTGATGTATCTGAGTTGCAGCAGCACCTGTTGTTTGTCCGATCAACATATTTTTTTACTCCTTTCTAAAATCTTAATTTATTCTTTTATATTTTATAGTTATCCTCATGTGGAAAGCAAGTCCAAAGAGTGTCAAACCTTTTAATAAACATGTGGCAATCTTTTACAAAGGGCCATGACTGATTTCAGTCATAACAGGTAATGAGAACCTGTCCTCACATCACAGGTTAATCATTTCCTTATAATCTTACAGATTTACCCCTGTGTTTTATATTCCTGGTAACTTGCCATTACTCTCACCACATAGTTCTGTGTTTCTTTAAAAGGCGGGACTCCTCCATGTTTCTTTACATTACCGGGGCCTGCATTGTAGGCAGCTACTGCAAGTCTCATATCACCACCGAACTGTTTCATTAACTGACCTATATATTTTGCTCCACCCATGATATTCTGTCCCGGATCATAGGCATTCTGAACTCCAAGGCCTCTTGCAGTTCCCGGCATAAGTTGCATGAGTCCCTGTGCTCCACAGTGTGATGTAGCTCTGGAATTAAAATTTGATTCATTCTTTATTATTGCTTTTACAAGTGCCGGGTCAACACCGTTTTTCCTTGCTTCCATATTTATCATATCAGAGAACTGACCTGACACAGGGCCACCTGCTCCTGCCACTGCACCTGCTCCGTTGGGACCTGCATAGGCTCCTGCAAATGATCCACCTGGCCCACCTGTACAGGCTACTGCTCCACCCGGTCCTGCATAAGCACCGGAAAAAGGCATTCCCCCTCCACCTGGCATCATGCCTCCCATCAAAGGATTCTGCCCCATACCCATGAAATTACCCAGACAGTTACCCATCACAGGACTGAAACATCCCATACCACCCATTCCCGGCATCATACCACCCATTTGCTGGCATGGCCCTCCTGTTAACCCATGCGTCATGTGCATCATCATCTGCATGGTCTGCATCATCATCTGCATCATAGAATTCTGCGGCATCATGCCCATCTGTTCCGGTGGTGAACCGCCGAAGTAATTATTTACTAAAGCAGTCGAATTGTTTGTATTTCCTATTCCTATTCCCATTCTATATACCTCCTTAAAATATCTTTAACATTTAGGTACAGTTTATATTTATTATTATGTGAAAAGCAAGTCAAAAGTGTGTCATTTATATTTTGTCTTTACTGAAGAGTAATTTAAGAAGAAGCAAAAATTATCCCTTTGCAGGTGAGTTACTCTTATTTCCACATGCTTTCGACGTGATTTTCATATTTGATGTAACAGGTTATGTACTTTTCGAGGTTTTATCTGATAAAATTTATAAGGTTGAACCATGCCTGTACAGGGCAGACTTTATGAGAGAAAGCCTCCTCAGGCAAAACTGAAGAGGCTTGTATGGTATTTTAAAAGACCGAAGCTATAACTCAAAAACCAAAAAACCATCCGTAATTGGAATACCATCCGTAATAATAATAACCGCCTATGATAATAACCTCCCCTCATAATGAACTTTCAATTTTTTGTTACTGTGTACTAATTAGGTTAAATAATTTGATAAAAATATTAAAATATATTATTAATTTTAACAAAATTTATCAATTACCTTTATTAGATTGCCGACATGATGGAACCAATCTAACTGGATGTAACCCCACACCCTCTATTCCCTCTTCTAATGAAAATTTGGGAATTACTTTTATATTCTAACCCGTTTATTAATTAATAATTAAATTTCAATGTTTGATTCACTCGCTGATAGTAATCTATTTCCTGTCTCCACCAGAGATATAGAGGAAATTGAGTTTTAAAAACTCTTTCAACCCCTGACTATGCCAGTAATCATTGATTATGACAGTGAGCGGAAGTGTCCCGGTATTTCAACCGTTTCCATCAGGTCATTGTGTCTAAAATTCAAATTATTAATTATACCTTTATTTTATCATATTTTTCAACTATTTTAAACAGGTTTTGTTAAAATTTTACAATTTATTTGTAATTTTTACAGCTATTCTTTACTATATAAGACTCCATTGAGAAATACAAGTCCAAAAAATATCCAAAATTTACCTTAATTCTTCCCATGCATTTACAACTATACTGCCTTTTATATACTGTGAAGCAAGAAGATCTTCATAATTCCTCAAATGAACGAGTGTAAAATCACCATCATCATTTATCATAAAGACCGCAGAATATCGGGTATGCTTAAAGAATAAAGGAAGATAAAAATTCATAGAATTATGTGGAGCATTAAAAGTTCACACACTTTTGACTTGCTTTTCACAAAATAATGATTTTATAATTATAAAGGGAAGAGCATGGAACTTTAACATCAGAATCTTATAATTTAAAAGTAAAGGAGATGAGTTAATTGGCACTGGGAATTAACAGGAACAGGCAGAATACTGTAGTAATCAATAATTACTACGGGCAGCAGGGTATGGGGAGTTCTATGGGAATGGGACAAATGGGTGGACCTCATCAGATGATGCAGATGATGATGCAGATGATGCAGATGATGATGCAGATGATGCAGATGATGATGGGCGGAGGATGTCAGCAGTGTATGCCGGGACAATTCCCCGGAATAATGCCCGGAATGGGAATGCCTGGAATGGGCGGCGGAATGCCCGGTTGCGGCGGTGGTTTCAGCCCTCAGATGGGCAATTGTCTCGGTAACTTTATGGGAATGCCCGGTGGAGGTAGCGGGGCTTATGCAAGCGCAGGTCCGGGAGGAGCCTATGCAGGAGCTTATTCCGGCGGACCCGGCGGAGCTTATTCCGGTGCTTATGCGGGACCCGGCGGAGCAGGTGCTATAGCAGGAGGAGGTCCCCTGGCAGGTAGCGGCAGTGGAGTAGCTGCAGTTAATACGGCGAGAAGATTTTTAGGCAGGAATGCTATAGATATTAAAGGCCAGATGCCTCATTTTACTGCTGCCGGCGGACAGACTAATAACTGTGCGGATTTTGTAAGTTCTGCCCTGGAAAGTCAGGGACTTTTAAGGGGACATGAAATCAATGTGGAAAGACTGGAACAGTCTTTACTCAGACAGGGTTACAGAAGAATTCCACCGGAACAGGCAAGACCGGGTGATGTGTGGATAAACCAAAGCAGAGGTCACACGGAACTCGTACAGGGAGTTCAGAGAGGCCGAGTAAGCACTATAGGGTCAAATAATGATCGACCGGGACACCAGGTTATATCGGAGAGAACAAAAGCCTTTAATTCAGGTATTATTTACGGCAGAAGATAAGTTAACACTTTATAAATCTATAGTCTTGCAACGTTCAAACACATAAAACGTACATATCTTTAAAGAGAAGGAAAATCTTGTAATTATTGGCTATAAGCTTTAAATTAGTTTTTACTTATTGGTTTTTAGTTTTTACTTTCACCTGTACCCGCCAATTTATATTAACAGTTGGCGTCTGGCAGTTGTCAGTTGGTTCTTATTAAAAGCCAATAGCCAAAAGCTAAAAGTCAATAATTACAAGATTTTCTATTCCACACCTTTGATTTTCTCCAGGATTTCAAATAATGAAAAAAAAAACAAAATTGTGGACAAACCTTTCCCAATGCTGATATTGACAACAAAGCATGAAAATAGTATATAATAATATAAGGGGCAGGCAGAGGGGAAACCCAAAACCAAAAACTATTTTCATGCAAAATATATACGGAGAAAATATATGTATCTGAACATTCTTCCCAGAAGTTCCGATTTATTTTCAGGCAGGGAAAAAGAGTTAAAAAAACTGAAAGACACCTTTGAAGAAAGTAATTTCTTTTATATTGAAGGCATATCAGGCATAGGGAAAACTTCCATTATGCTGAAATGGGCTAATATTCTTGCTCAAAACTATGAAAATAATATATTATGGCTGAAATGCATGGAAGACTGGACCCTGGATACAGTCTTGATGGAGATTAACGAATGGCTTGTAAATAAAGGAGAAAAATCTTCAACAGATATTTTAACACAGAAGCCTTTAACAGGTCAGGAAAAGGCTTTATATATTATCAATCTTTTAAATAAATCAAAATATATTATCTTTCTTGATGATTTTCAGAACTTAAAAGAAGAAACTGAAAAAATCTTCCTGAATACATTCAAACAATATATAAGAAATACAAAGATATACATAATTTCTCAGAAATCTCTTTCAATGAAATCTGTTGAACATATGGATATATTAAGGATAAAGGTTAAAGGACTTGACATAGAAGATGCACTTTTACTACTGAAAAAAATCTTTACATTTCATGATGTGGATAAAACTCCTGATGAACATATAATCATAAAAATAATTGAAAAAACAAAAGGTCATCCTTTCTTCTTAAAAACAATACTGGGATTAATCATATCAAGAACTTCAAGTGTTGAATATATTTTAAACGAAAATATAGAAAAAGATATAGGAACTGTTATATTTAATAAATTAATAAATAATATTACTCCTGATGAAAAAGATTTGCTTGAAATCCTTTCAGGGACACGTATATCATTGTCTCCGGAAGATATAAGAGAAATAAGTAAAATCGAAAATTATTCTGAATTACTATTATCACTGGAAAACAAAATATTCATAGAAAAGGATCAGTCCTGCTGCTATTTAATACATCCCCTTTTAAAAGAATATATATGGAATGATCTTAATGAACATAAAAAAAATACACTTCACAATATTCTGGGTGAATATTTTAAAAAAAATCCAGAAAGATCACGTGAAGCTTTTTACCATCTTATAAATGCAGGTAAAGCAGAGAGAGCAGGAGAACTTTTTGAGACCATCATGAACAACCTGCTTTCTCTCGGATATTGCGAAGAAATTATAGAAAAAATTAATATTCTGGAAAAATATATACCTGTCAATAAATCTGTAAAAAAAATGAAAGCAGATGCTTTATCACGTCAGGGAAACTGGAAGAAAGGACTTGTTATACTTGAAGAATTAAAAAACAGTGTCAGTGATAAACATTTTCTTTCAGAGATTTATCTATCTATTGCAAATATTCATGGAAGTGTGAGAAATTATTCCAGTGCAATAGATTATTACAGAGAGAGTCTAAAACTTTTTGAAGAAGCAGGTAATATGGAACAGGCGATTTACGTAATGGATAAACTTGCTATTATTTATAAAAATTCAGGTGAAACAGAAGAAGCTTACAGATTTATTCAGAAAATCTTTGCTGCTGCAGAGCATGAGCATAATGAAATATATTTAATTTATGCTCTTTCAAAAAAAATTACTTTTCTTCTGGAAGACAGGGAATTTGAAAAAGCCCTTGATTGTGCAGAAAAATATCTGGCCCTGGCAGAAAAAACAGGAACACTTGATTTTATTCACACGGCTTTAACCGTTAAAGGCTATGCACTCCTGGGACTAAAAAGATATGATGAAGCTTATGAATGTTTTGAAAGAAAGCTCATATCAGGGAAAGAAACTGGAATTAAACTTGTAACAGCCTTTTCTTACCAGGGACTATCAAGGATTCTATACGAAAAAGGTAATCTGGAAAAAGCTTCAGCATTTCTTAAAAAAAGCATTGAAATTTACCTCTCCATAGGAAATAAACTGAGTGCAGCCATGTGCGAATATAATCTGGCTAATATATTATCAGAAAAAAGAGAATTCTATGAAGCTATAGAATTATATTCAATAGTAATGAAAAAAGCTGCAGAATTATCTCATAAAATATTAGAAATAAGGGCGTCAATAGATATTATAAAGAACAGATTAAAAATAAGGGAAGATTTTCCTTCATCAGAAGAAGCAATCAGATTAAAGAAAACAATTCCGGAACATTTAATAGAGGATAAAATAAAGATTAATCTCATTCTTTCACTTATATATGACAGGGAAAATAAAGAGAAAGAAAAAATGGATATACTTAAAGAAGCTCTGGAAATGTCTGAAAAAAAAGGTTATTTATACGGTATTACAAAAGCCTGTTATATAATGAGCCAACTTTCAGATAAAAGTAAAGAAATAAAAGAATTGTTACGAAAAAGAGCCGAAGAAAACCTTGATAAACTGGAAGCAAGCCAGAAGAGAGATTTAAAAAATTTACTCGATGACATACAGAAATTAAAAGAAGCATATATGGTAAAAATCAGAAACAGAGAATTCTCATACACTCTGCCTGAAGTTGATAAAATAAGAAAGAAAAGAAATGAATTTGAGCTTTTTATAGATGTACCCAATAAATTTGCCTTTGAAAAAGACATAGGAGAATTAAATATCTTCAGGAAAACAAAGCTCATAAATCTTCTTTTATTATTAATTCGCAGTAACGGAAGGGAACTGTCCTGTAAAGAAATATACAGAGAAATATGGGAATGGGAATATGAGGAAGATGTGAGTGATTCCGAAGTCAGAAAATGTATATCCCGTATAAGGAAACTCCTGGAGCCTGAAGAAAAAAATTTTAAATATATATTACATAATCAGGGTTACTTCGGGAAAAAAGGTAAATATTATTTTAATATGAACACCAATTTTTGCCTTATTGATAAAAACGATTTATAAAAACTACCTACTTATTATTGATTTATAACAGAATTCACTCGATTTTATTCTTATCTCATTTTCCGGATTTGCTTCATCAGGAGTTACGCATTTTGAAAATAAAATACTGTTAGCGTTGAAATATCTGAATGATTATTATCAGCAGTTCAATAAATTAAAATAATTTTACAGATTTCCACCGCAGGATTTACAGGCAGTAAGGCCCTGTTCATTGAGACTTCCGCAGTAAGAACAGCGGATAAGCACTTCTCTTTCTTTAATAATCACAGGCGTAGCAGTTGGAGCGGTGCCTTGACCGGTAGAAGCAGTCATAACTGCTCTCTCCAATGCTTCTGTTCCATAGGGCTTTAAAAAGGAAATAATTGTATCCACATTTTTCTGGTTCTTACCGTAATCAAACATTACTGTACTTACGGCAGTACAGCTTTCTACATCTACTTTTGTCCTTTCATCGTTAATTTTACTTAATTTAATCGTTATTACATCCCCAAGACTTGTAAAACTTATCCCTGTTTTTGCTTCAATTATGCCGGAAGAGCGGTCTTCTTTACTCATGGAAGAACCCTGAATTTTCTTAATTGCCTCCACGGAGAGATCAAAAGCACTGTCATAATGGCATGATACACTTATAGTATTTTCTTTACGAACCATAAAAATCACCTCATAATGTTTTTCTCGTGACGTATAATGTGTAATCCC
>JBEHWP010000153.1:0-10191 GCA_040217665.1 Vulcanimicrobiota bacterium | reverse complement strand
TAAACTGGTTTTGCAGACTGTTAATATTTTGCGTCTATATTATTTACAACTCTCTTTTAATACGGCATATCTTTTCCTCCAGAGCCCGGCCAGGGACAGGAGCATGTTCCATATTTTTTTGGTACCAATTTACCTGGTGCGGTACTTATTACCACTCCAGATAAGTTCATACCCATTTCTAAAACCTGTCCCTGGCCGGACTCTTCCGGAAAAGAATAGTGTATTTCATAACTTATTAGAATTTAAGTGAATAGTGAGTGGTGAGTAGTGAGTAGGATATGGCACAGTAAACCATAAGACTTTATCATTTTCATATAAACTATAAACAATATAAAACAACCTGTACAAAATAAAAAACCTTCTATTAACAGGTAAACTGCTGATAGAAGGTTTTTTATTTTGTCCGATAGAACTTTTCATTACGCTTCACGGGGCACCCGTTACGAATTAAAGTCCTGCCAGTTCCCGAAGCTTTTCTGCTTTATCTATCTTTTCCCATGTCAGGTTCAGGTCAGGTCTTCCGAAATGACCGCTTGCTGCGAGCTGCCTGTATATAGGCTTTCTCAGTTTCAAATTTTTTATGATTGCACCGGGACGAAGATCGAATACTTTTTCTACCAGTTCTGTTATTTTGTTGGGATCAATCTTTTCCGTTCCGAATGTATCGACATATATGGATACAGGCTTTGCCACACCTATTGCATAGGCTATCTGTACTTCACATCTTTCTGCAAGTCCTGCTGCCACTATATTTTTTGCCACATATCTTGCAGCATAACATCCTGATCTATCTACTTTCGTCGGATCTTTACCGGAGAGGCATCCTCCTCCGTGACGCCCCATACCGCCATATGTATCAACTATTATTTTTCTGCCCGTCAGTCCTGCATCGCCCTGCGGGCCTCCAATGGCAAAACGGCCTGTAGGATTAACAAAAATTCTGGTTTTGCTATCCATCATATCGCCGGGTATAACAGTTTTTATTACTTTTCTAATAACATCGTTACGAATTACTTCCTGAGGAATATCAGGAGCATGCTGTGCTGCAATGACTATTGTATCTACTCTGACAGGTTTCCCGTCATGATATTCTACTGTAACCTGAGATTTTCCGTCAGGTCTTAAATAGGGAATCTCGCCGTTTTTTCTGACTGCAGTAAGCATTCTTGTAAGCTGCTGTGCAAGAGCAATCGGAAGAGGCATCAGTTCAGGTGTGTCATCACAGGCATATCCGAACATCATACCCTGATCTCCAGCTCCTAACACTTCATTTGTATTATTTTCCATTTCACCTGTTTTTGCTTCGAGAGCTTTGTCCACTCCCATTGCTATATCAGGAGACTGTTCGTTAATTGATACTGTAACACCGCAGGTTGCACCATCAATGCCATATTCTGATTTTGTATAACCTATACCCAGGATGGTATCTCTTACAACCTTGTTTATATCTATATAACATTTGGTTGTAATTTCACCTGCTACATGAACAAGACCTGTATTTACGACTGTCTCACATGCAACTCTTCCTTCCGGATCCTGTTCCAGAATGGCATCAAGAATAGCGTCGGAAATCTGATCTGCCATTTTGTCAGGATGTCCTTCTGTTACAGATTCCGAAGTGAATAAATATTTTCTTTTCTTCATTATAAATCGTTTTACCGGTTTTTACCGGTATATTCCTCCTTTGCTTTTTTGATTTCTATACTTAAACAAGTATTTTATCATGATTTTATTATTTTTCAAGATTTTTTTACAATTTTAAAAAATAACTTCTGTAGGATTTGCATCAGGAGACGGATTTGCCGGCACAGACGTTTTCTTTTTCCATACATGTTCCTGCCACCATACGGTCCATGTGCCGGTGTAAGAATATCGTTGAATTCTGTTGTTTTCCGTGTCTGATATGTATATATCACCTGAATTTATACTGGCAGCAATACCATGGGGATGATTGAACTGACCGTTACCATATCCGGGGCCTCCCCATTGAGCTTTGAAATTTCCTTCCATATCAAATTTTTGAATTCTGTTGTTTCCTGTGTCTACAACCAGTATAAAACCGAACTGATCTACTATGGTAAAGGTGGGGAACTGAAATTGTCCTTTTTCCTTACCGACCTGCCCCCACTGTTGTATAAAGTCACCTTCAGGCCCAAATTTTTGAATCCTGTGGTTGGCAGTATCTGCTATAATAACATCACCTGTCGGAGAAAGAGACACACTCCAGGGAGTGGTGAATTCTCCTGCATTAGGCCCTTCATTATGTAATGGAAATTTTTTATTCCATGTATTATCCAGGGTAACCATCATACCGGGCTGTTTTGTTTCTATTTTATTATAAGCAGTATTATTCTGGAGACTTTCATAATTTAATTTCTGTATCCTGTTATTCCCGGAATCTGCAACAAATAAATTGCCTTCCTGATCGAATGTCAATCCTATAGGCTGGTGCAGTTCTCCAATCTGTGCTCCGTCGTTACATTTGGCACTCAGAAACTGCCCCTGTCCATTTATTTTAACAATGCGGCTGTTTTGATTATCACTTATATAAATATCCCCTATATCAGTAATAGCAAGGCCATACGGTTTATCAAGTTCACCTATATCAGAGCCACGTTTGCCATAGGCATTTATAAATTTACCGTCACTACTGAATTTCTGGACTCTGCAGTTATTTGTGTCTGCCACATAGACAAAGCCTTCGTAATCTACAGCAATACCGAGAGGACTGTTGAACTGCCCCGGTTTTACTCCTTCTTCTCCCCACGTTGATATGAAATCGGGAGCTTTATGATTTGGTCTGGGCGTTGCCTGCACCGTCTCAGGAGGTGCAGTGCCCCCCGTTTCTGCAGGCGTTGTATCCGGTACAGGTGTCCTGTTTTTATTTATTATAGAAGATATTTTACTGTAAAGTACTTCAAAGATACTCTTTAACATCTGAAAAAAGCCTGAGAAAAATTTTTTAACTCCATCGACTGTATCTTTACAGCCTGTCATAAAGACAGAGAGAAATAGCAAAAAAGCAATTAAAAGAAATAAAGTAATAAATTTTTTAAATTTAATCATTACTTACCTTCCCAGGTTATAAGGCGATTATTATATAACAATTTCATAAAAGTCATTAATCTCGGAAGAGCCGGTTCTATTCGCGAGCCAAACTCTGCTTCAAGATATGTGGCAACTTCTCCAAGGGTTTTTTCCCCATCACACAGAGCCCACACTTTATTCCCTATATCATCAAGTTCCAGAGTAGATTTTCTTGGAACGTTAAATAATTTCTGACAGAATCTATCTATTAAAGTATCTCTCGTAATTTCCAGCCAGAATTTTCCATGTTTTCTATAATATTTTACATGTAACGATTTCTTCGGTTTAAAATGCAAAATATTTCTCTTTGAAAGTCCGGGATTCCAAATCATAATTTTTTGTTAGCATTTCAGCAGTCAGCTATCAGCTATCAGCTTTATTTTATATAAATCTTAATTCTTGTTGAATTTATACTTTCCTTCTTTAAGATTTTTTATTACAGGAAGATTTTTTATTACCGGTCCCTTTTTCACTCTTCACTTTATTCTTTAACAGAATAAATATAGAGATAACATGCGAGTCCTATAAATAAAGCAATAGATATTATATCCTGATAAGGGCCTGCCCAGGAAGAACCTATATTTATCTGTTCAATATACCCGAACCCCGCAAGAATTGCTATCATTACCCCCATAAGGGCATCACCTGCAATAAGACCTGACCCTATGAGCAAACCTTTATCCAGTCTGGCTTTCAGTAATCCCTGCTCTTTTGTCATTTTATGAACAATCCAGCTTACCACTCCTCCTATCATAACAGGAGTGCTCAGGCTTAAAGGTAGATAAAGACCTATGGCAAAAGTGAGAGCCGATGCGCCCAGCAGTTCTACTACAAGGGCAATAAACATACCTACGAATACGAGAACCCATGGAAGATTTGCTTCCATTACACCCTGTATGACAATAGCCATAAGGCTTGCCTGAGGAGCAGGCATTTCCTTACTTCCGAGATGATATATTTCATCGAGTTTTAAAATCGTATAGCCAATAAACAGACACGATGCAAGGACTCCAAACATCTGAGCAATCTGGACTCTTCTGGGGGTGGCACCTACAATAAATCCTGTTTTAAGATCCTGTGATGTATCACCTGCTATTGCTATGGCTATACATACTATGGCTCCTACTGTAAGGGATGCCACATTACCTTCATGACCCTGAAAACCGAAGAATTTTAATATGACTGTTGTTGCAAGGAGTGTGGCAATAGTCATGCCTGACACAGGATTGGAAGAAGAACCTACTATGCCGACAATTCTTGAAGAAACAGTGGCAAAAAAGAATGAAAATATTACAGTAAGAATTGCTCCCGTTATACCTATATTGGGAAGTAAATTAAGGCCCGGTATATAAGGTAATACTGTTATAAGTATTGTTATTACGGCTGCACCTGATATTACCCAGAACATAGAAATACTCTGTGCTGTTCTTTCCTGCTCTTCTTTTGTTCCTTTGAACGTTTTAAGCAATTCCTGCATGCCAAGTTTAAAAGATTGAGTTATAATAGGGAGGGATTTCATAAGACTGCAGAGTCCTCCGAATGCAACCCCTCCTGCACCGATGTACCGAATATAATTTTTCCATATACCTACTGCATCGAGATTTTTGATGAGTTCAGTTGCAGGCGAAACCGGAGCAGAAAGACCGGCACCAAGGTAAGATATAAGAGGAATTAAAACAAACCAGGACATAAGACCACCGGCAAGCATCATGGCAGATACCTGTATACCTATTATAAATCCGACTCCCAGCAATGCGGGAAGGGTATCGAACCCTAAAAGACCGTTATTTATACCTTTTATGTTCCACTCTGGCGAAGATTTCCAGAGCTTTAATCCTTCACAGAGGAATTTATAGATTCCTCCTACTGCTATGGATAAAAATACTACTACTGCCTGAGAACCACCTTTGTCTCCTGCTATGAGAACTTCCGCACAGGCAGTACCTTCCGGATAGAGTAATTTGCCATGTTCCTGTACTATAAGATATCTTCTGAGAGGTATCATGAACAGTACTCCCAGAATACCACCAAGGACAGACATGATAAACATCTGTAATATAGAAGGATTTACCTTCCATATTATAAGAGCAGGTATGGTAAATATAACACCTGCAGCAAGGGATTCTGCCGCTGCAGCAAGGTTCTGTACAATGTTATTTTCAAGTATTGTTCCCCTTCTGAGTAATCCTTTCAATATACCCATAGATATGACAGATGCCGGTATAGTTGCACTTACAGTCATACCCACACGAAGGCCGAGATACGCATTGGCTACACCGAATACAATGGCAAGGATTATTCCGAGACCTATACTCAGAAATGTAAATTCCGGTATAACCTGATCTGCCGGAATATAAGGTTTAAAATGTTCTCCCTCAGATATTTTTTGAGTTTCCATATCAGACATTTAGCTGCTCCTCTCTATTCTTCTTCAGTATTATTTGTTTTGACATTTATACCATAAAATCTTTCTGCCAGTTTATCTGTATTTACTGCAGAAAGAACTAACTGCCTGTTTTCTAATATAATTACGGATTTTGTCTTTCTTCCGTGGGTAGCATCTATTACATTTCCATCTTTTTTGGCTATTTTTACCAGCCTTCTTACCGGGGCAGAATCAGGGCTTATAATTGACATAATTTTATTTATTGGTACATAATTGGAATAGCCTATTTTTAACAGTTCATTTTTCAATTTTTTTCTCTCTTTCTTTTCAGTAAAATCAGATCTGTGAAAATTCGACATAATTTATTTAAACCCTTCAAAAACCTGTAATACCGGAATTATAATAAGATTATTGTATTTCTATACTTTTGCAGATTTTAAAAACTGTAAAAAAATAATCCAGGAATGAAGTTAAAATAACTGTCGTAAATGAGGGTTATGGGTGCCGGGTGTTGGATTAAGAAGTTTTAAAACCCAGAACCCAGACCCCGGAACCTGTTTAACTATAAAGTCAGGAAAAACAAGGAAATTATGAAAAAGTGCAACGGTATATATTTTTCTCCAGAACCTGGCAGTGGAAAGGATGAGAAAATAAATATTATTTTTCGGATAGGCTCTAAGATGGGACGGAAATATATACAGAAAAGGAAATTTTTGTTATAATTATATAAAGTAAATTCTCAGGGACTGTAAGAAAATAACTCTGTCAAATTATGGTTATTGTCCTCGCGTCACGCGTCACCCGTTACGCGTCGCAATTCTAAATATGATATATTATTTTTTACAATCCCCTTAGCAGATAGAAAGGTTATAAAATGCCTTTTGAAAAAAATAAACCACAGGAATACTGTCCTGACTGTGGTAAGATAATTATAGAAGGTAAGAAATTCTGTTCTTACTGCGGCTATGAGAAAAAGTCCGGTAATATTGATGTACATAAGGAAACAAATAAATTAACTAACACCTGTCTGACCTGTAATAAGCCTGTACCTCAGAACAAGAAATACTGTGCAGTATGTGAGATAAAAAGAATAGTGACTATTCGCTCCAGAACAGAAGATTTATCTTCCGGTAAATACTGTCCGACCTGTGGTAAAGAAATATCATCGTGGGAAAATAGTTGCAATCATTGTTCACGGAAAGATAGTACAGTAGAGGATAATGTCCAGGAGTCACAGCTCTGTGAGAAATGCGGTAACCCTGTAAGGGCAGGTAAATCAGTCTGTCCCTTCTGCGGTTATGGAAAAACAAAAAAAATAACAGATGCAAAAAAAGGAGAGAAGAAATTTTCTTCTGCCCAGTACTGTTCCAAATGTGGAGAAGAGCTTGAAGCCGGGAAAGAAACATGTATTTTCTGCGGATATGATATGAGAAAACCCCCTGATGACTGTTTGGAAGGCGATGTTGATAAAGATATAGCAGTGGGGCTTGTTATGCCGGTAATAGAGGAAACTGTTTCTGGTAAGGAATATTGTAAAAGTTGCGGTAAGGTAATCGGTGCGGACAGTATATGCTCTTTCTGCGGTTATGGTAGGACAAGAAAAATAATAGATACGAGAGAAGAAATATATATACCAGATAAAACTTATATACCTGAACATTTGATTCCCACACAATCGGATAAAATTCCTTCTAGAGTGGAAAAGGTGTTGTCTACTCCCTCTTCTGATATTCCTGCTATGCTGGAAACAGTTCTTTCCGAAGCCGTAACGGAGGATAAAAAAGATATTTCTCACGACGAATCTGTTGCCGTTGAAGAGGTCGAAAAAGAATTAAAAAATGAACAGCTCGAAGAAAAATCCCCCGTAGAAGAAGATAAAGCAGACAGGATAGAAAAGCCGTCCATTACGGGTTTTCTTTCTCTGAAAGTTTCCCATGTAATATATTTATCCCTTGCCGTAATTACCGTGTTTATATCAGGTATCTTTGGCATTGTTTATGCCCTGAAATTTCCTCATAACCGTAATGTTTCTGTTACTCCAGCGGTTATCCATGCCACTCCTGTCATTACTCCTGTTGTTGTGGCTATGGATACGCCTGTAAAAAAACTCAGTCCTTCCCCCGAGCCTGTAAAGAAATCTACCATTACCCCTGTAGCAGAAGTAAAACCGACATCATTCAAGGTTATACCGACAGAACCTGTATATATTGAAACTCCTGTCATTCCAACTGCTGTACCAACCAAAATACCTACCAGGCGGCCGGTAAAATATAAAACGCCGGGAGTGAATACAGGATATATACCTTCCTATACAGCTACTGTACAGATAGATTATAAAACATCTAACAGGAATTACTGCGATAATGCTATTAATAATAAAATAGTTCCCCTTTATAATGAGAGGAGATACAGTGAGGCTATTGCAGAATGTAATTATCTTCTGTCACTGGATCAGAATTATTATATGAATTATATCTGGATGGCAAGCTGTTATCTCGCTTTAAAAGACACTGTAGATGCGAAATATTATATAGATATGGCGTGGAAACTGGAATGGAATGAGAAAAGGATCCCTTATGAACAATCTGAGTCTAAAAAACTTTATGACTGGTATAGAAGTGAAGGCGGAAATTAAATATATAGAGTTGAAGGGAGATTTTTATGAGTGACGGAGATAAGCCTGTAAATAAAATGATAGTTGAACTTCAGGAAAGATTTAAAGAACTGACCTGTCTTTATCAGATAGAGGAATTGCTTACCAGGCCGGGTGTTACCATAAAAGAGATTTTCAATTCCATAATAAAAGTTATGCCTCATGGCTGGCAATATCCTGATCTGTGTCAGGTGAGAATCTCTTATGAACAGGTTTATTATTCTTTATCTGATTTTAAGGAAACACCATGGGTTTTGAAAACAAATATTATATGTCAGGGAAAATCTGCAGGAACTATAGAGGTTTATTATGTAAAAGAAATGCCCGGACAGGATGAAGGACCTTTTCTTAAAGAAGAGCGCAAGTTATTAAATACTATTTCGGAAAGACTGGCTCATTTTATCATGCAGAGGCGCCTTGAACAATCTCTTTCAGAGATGGAACGAATAAAAAAGGATATTCTGGAAAACAGGAAGGCCGAGTGGAAAGTTATACTGGAACTCCTGAGCAGTACAGATCAGAATCTCATTATGGGTATTACAAGAAAAATGATGAATTATCTCTGCCGGAGTGGAATTACTCAGGCCTGTATATTGCTTCAGAATATTTCAATAGATATCGGTGAAGAACTGGATGAAAATCGACCTGTACAGAAAAAAGTCATTTCAAATGCAAGAGAGCTGACAGATAAAACCTTTGCTATTGCAGAGCAGTCGCTCAGTGATGAGGAGATACTCTTCTGTATTCAAAAATGGATTAAAGAGGATAAGTCAAGTTTTCTGGTTAATACCCTTGAAAATCCAGATTCTCTTATTACTGAGATTGCAGATGCTATAAGGCGTTACAAGCAGATCAGCATAGATGATCTGGATATTCCCCCTTTCGTGGAGAAAGGTCTTCGCGTGTCTTTGATACGTCGTTTTTTTACAGATCAGCTTCAGTTTATTAATGTTGCAAAAAATTATATAAATATAGATGATTTTTATGAGCTTTTTCAGAGGATAATATTACCTCTGAAAGGGCATGGCAAACTGGGTGGTAAAAGTGCCGGCCTTTTTCTTGCCATGAAGATTATCAAAAAATCGTCTGAACATGCAGAGTTATTTAAAAATTTGAAAAGTCCTAAAACATGGTATATAACGTCTGACGGTCTGCTGAGTTTTTTCCGTTATAACAATCTTGAAGATGTAGTGGAACAGAAATACAAGGAAATAGATCAGGTCCGTCAGGAATATCCTCATATTATACAGGTTTTTAAAAATTCTCATTTATCCCCTGAAATAGTTAAAGGCCTTTCTATGGCACTGGATGACTTTGAAGACAGGCCTCTTATAGTAAGAAGTTCAAGCCTTCTTGAGGACAGAATGGGGACAGCTTTTTCCGGCAAATACAAGAGTTTATTTATTGCAAACCAGGGAAATAAAAAAGAACGACTTGAAGCCATTATGGATGCCATTGAAGAAGTATATGCTTCAACACTCGGCCCTGATCCTATAGAATACCGTGCCGAAAGGGGACTCCTTGATTTTTACGAAGAAATGGGGATAATGATTCAGGAAGTTGTAGGAACCAGGGTGGGAAAATATTTTCTTCCTGCTTTTGCAGGCGTTGCTTTCAGTAACAATGAATTTCGATGGTCTCCCCGTATCAAGAGAGAGGACGGACTCATAAGGCTTGTACCGGGACTCGGCACAAGAGCAGTAGACAGAGTCAGTGATGATTATCCAAAACTTATTGCTCCCGGGCAGCCGGGACTTAAAGTAAATATGTCTGTAGAAGAAACTGTTCGTTATGCTCCGAAGAAGATTGATGTAATAAATCTGGAAACGAAGAAATTTGAAACAATTGAGATAAAATATCTTTTAAAAGAATATGGTAATGAGTATCCTGCAATAAATCAGGTTTTTTCTATTTATGAAGATAATCATTTGAAAATTCCTATGGGATTCGAAATAGATTTAGAAGAACATGATCTTCTAGTTACCTTTGAAGGTTTGATTAATAATACACCTTTTGTCAGACAGGTAAAGACTATTCTTGATTTACTCAGGGAAAAACTCGATAC
>JBEHWP010000152.1:0-10287 GCA_040217665.1 Vulcanimicrobiota bacterium | reverse complement strand
TCCTTCGTACCATCCATGACTCTTATGATAAACTTTGTATTTTTCTATAAGGTTTAAAGTCTCATTATCGAAAGACGCCAGTTTCTCAGGAGTCAAAACATCCGCCATTGCTCCCCATGCTTTAAAAGCTGCTATATGTTCCGGAGTCTTCCATTTTTCGCCGAAGAATGGCCTGTCAGTGAGATATGTTATCATCTCACATCCTATAGAGGAATTACCGCCGCCGTTATCTCTGATATCAACAATCAGACCTTTACTTTTTTTAACTTCAGGCAGACAGGCTTTAAAATCTTCCAGTATGTGCATCCCGGAAAAACTCTTCAGGTAAATAAAGGCTATATCATTATCCAGCCATTTGAATTCCAGTTCTTTCTTATGTTCCTTTCCGGGGAAAGCCCATATAGCATTTCCGTTGCGACTGGTCCTTATAATACCGAGTTTTTTTCTATACTCCCCGGTATGAAAAGTTATGAATACTTCCGAACCGGAAGGCCCGACAAGAAGTTTTTCCGTACCCATTTCCCACAGATAATGTTCCGTTGAACTGCTTATATAAGGAAATATTTCTGAATTTAAATATTCTTCCACAGGTATGTCATTTATTTCTAATATCTCAGAGCCCCGGGGTATGGCATCTTCCAGGTCTTTATTCATATTAACGACAAAGATTCTTTTTCCGAGATTTATTAATTCAATTTCAGGCATATCCAGGTTTAAAGATTTCGTTACCGAAGAAGGAGGCAGAACACGGGTATGACCGTCTTTTAACAGGGCACAAAATCTCTGTAAAACCTTATAATATTCCGCCGTAGATTTTGCCGCAATTACACATGGTATATGTTCTTTATAAGACTGATCCCAGTCAAGATCAGGCACAAGCTCGAAGAAAGCAAAATTATAGTTCACTTCCTGCCATATTTTTGAAAGCCCGTAGATCTTGTCCACATCGGATAGAATGTTATCTATACTGTCTTCCATAAATTCGTCTCCTTTATCGAAAATTTAAAGAAACAACTCTGTGACCTGTAAATTCAAGGTATTTTCTGAAATCATCTGAAGAGATAACAAGAGTAGCAGTATTTACATTGGGATGAAATCCGACTTTTTGATATTTTGAAAAATCTTCGTCCAGAACAACTGTTACTTCTCTGTCTGCATCATATATAAGTCCGAAAGGGCCTACAGCACCGGCAGTTACGTTCAGATATTTCAAAAGTGTTTCGGGAGAAGCAAAAGTCAATTTTTTTTCGTCAAGCAATGAAGCAAGTTCTTTCAAATTGACTTTTTTACTGCCTTCAATTATGACCAGATAATGTCTGCTTCCGCCCTTATTACGGAGAAACAGGTTTTTGCTCCTTGCCACATCAGGATTATTATGATAATTATCTGCTTCTTCACAGGTATATACAGGCGGATGACTGATTGTTTCATAATTTATATTCAGTTTTTCTAATATTTTATAACACATTGAAGGTTTCCATGAATATTAAAATTTTGAATAATATTTAAAAATTCCTCCGGGAAGTAAAATAAGTAACTGTAAGATATTGATCCAATAATTTCTCCATAAATATTCTCTAAGTATGTCCTTTTTCACTTTCAACTCAATTACACATTTTCCCGCGAAGGGAAGCAAAATTATCCAGGCCGGAGAAAATGACAAATATTTTTTTCCCAAGATTGATTAATTCAATTTCAGGAACATCCCAGTTTAGAGACTTTACCACCACCTGAGGAGGGTTAATACGGGTATGGCCATCTTTTAAAAGAGCACAAAATTTCTGTAAAACCAGATAATATTCCTCAGTTGATTTCGTAGCAATTACAGATGGAATATAATTTCTATAGGTCTGATCCCAGTCCAGAGAAGGAACAAGGTCGAAAAAAGCAAAATTATAATTTGCTTCCTGCCATATTCGTGAAAGACCATAGATTTTATCTGCATCGGACAGAGCCTTATCTGCACTGTCTTTTTTTAAAAGATCCGCAGAGAAAGCAGGGAAACTTAATAAATACAAGAAAAAACAAGAGAAAAAGCAAAGTAAATATTTTTCTAACATAAAGTAATCTCCTTTTACAGATTTCAAATAATCCTTAAAATTTCTGTATTTTTAATTTTATCATAATTTTTATAAAAAGTGGATTTTAGGAAAAAGAAAATTTTCTTGTAAATTTATTTTCGAGAGGTTAAAATTGAGGTAATACTAAAGATTAAGATAGTGAATTTTCAGCAGAAAAAAGATGAATCATTAAATAATCATAAAATAGATAAAACAACCAAGGAGCAATGAATTATGAGATATTATTCTATTTCCTTTTTATTATTAATAATTTTTATGAGTTTATATTTTACCATCTCCTGTCGTGCAGGGAACAGTGCAACCGGTAAAATAGAAAAAGATGTAATTTACGGAAAAGCAGAACTATTACCAGTTCTATGCAGTTATAGTTTTTTTCATCAACTCACCTTCGCGTTCTTAATTTATTTATTTCAAATCTTTATAACGTTTGTAATGGGAGGTATATTTATGAACCGGGTCAGGAAGGTGCCGGTGTGGATACTTTTTCTTCTAATCTTTGTAATACCAGGAGGTGTATTTATGGAACAGGTCAACTCACAGACTATTAATTCAGCCGAAACACTTAACATATACACAGAAGGGAGAGAAGTCAATCAAATCGAAGCGGGAGGCCCTTATGCAGGCATAGAATTCCATCACGGTTCCATTCAGCCTAACAGAATAAGCTTCTTTTATCCCGCTGCCAATACTGTAGATATAAGTGAGGGTTACCGGGAAAGGGGTGATTATCCTGTCATGACCTTCACGTTAAAGGCCGGCGGAAAATCAGGGGAATTAACGGGAGGAAAACCGTTCAACTCCGACATCTCTCCTTATAAGTTAACTTTTGACCGGCACGATGAAGATAAATATATAAAAATTGTCTATGAATTCTGCAAATCAAAACCGGCTATGGTTATGACATTCGAGTTGACCAATAATTCCGGAGAGGAAAAAGAATTTTCTCTCGATACCTGCCTTGAAACATCCCTTAAAACAAGCTGTACCTATAATTTAAAAAATGATGTTGAAACAGAATTCGATGATATCGAGAAAACCATTTACACAGAGCACAGGGCACCGGAAACTCAGAATGCAGTTATTTTCGTGGCAAACAGAGGAAAAATCCCTTCGGCTTACAGGACTGAAGGTGAAAAACCCGGCCACCCTTCGGCAGGTTTCAATTACACAGGGAAACTGGCTCCCGGTGAAAACATGACGGTTATTCAAATAATCGGCACCTGCCGGAGCGGTGAAGAAAAAGCTATAGTCAAAGATCTTCGCGATAATTATCAGGAGGAAAGGGACAGTTATGAGCATTATATTAACAACAAGGTCTATGATCATGGAAAAATCTTTACGGGAAATGATGATTTTGACAAAACTGCTCTGTGGACAAAGGCAATCATGGCTTCAAATGCTCATTATCTGGACGGGCAGATTGTCCCCATGCCATGCCCGGCAGAGTATAATTTCTTTTTCACTCACGATACGCTTCAAACCGATTTTATTGCCATAATTTTCGATCCTGACAGGGTAAAAAAAGATTTACTCTACATAGCGAGTCTGGCACATGAGGACGAAATAATCCCTCATGCATATTACTGGAAGGATACCGGTTACCATACGGAATTTGCCGGGGCAGACAACTGGAATCATGCATGGTTCGTTACTGTTTCCGGTAAATATCTGAGGCATACGGGAGACACTGAAACACTGGAAAAACTCTATCCCCTTCTTTCTAAAAGCATCGAGCAGATGCTTATCAATAAAAAAGATAATCTTATCTATGCCAGTAGGCCCGACTGGTGGGATATAGGAAACAGTTTCGGTCCGAGAGCATATATGACAGTTCATGCCATTCATTCACTGAGAGAATTTGCATATATCGGCACAGTTCTCGGAAAAAATTTACAGGAGCTGAAAAAATACGAAGAAACTGCAGCAGATATGCAAAAAGAGCTTGTAGAAAAATTATGGGATGAAGACCGGGGATATCTTTTAAATTATTTTAATGACGGCAGAAAAGATACCCATTATTATACAGGTTCCCTTCTTGCCGTCCACTATGATTTACTGGATTCGGACAGAAAAGAAAGAATGATAAATACGGCACAAAAAAAACTGCTCGACGAAAAAACAGGTATTTATAATGCTTACCCCATGGATTTTCATGAACTCGGGGATTACCTCCGTTTTTACGGCGATGAAATGGGAGAGCCTTTTTATTATATGAACGGCGGGATCTGGTATCATGGGAATGCCTGGTATGCACTGGCTTTAATCTCTGCCGGGAAACATGATGATGCCCTGAAGTTTATGGAAGAAACAATGACACTCGGTGGAATTATGAAAGGCCCCGCCGGTCAGCCTGCCATGTATGAATGCAGAAACGGAAACAGTAAAGACCGGGACAATTACGGGAAAGTGGATAAACCTCAATTTTTATGGGCATCGGCCTGGTATCTTTATACCCTTTATAATCTGCTCGGATACAGAGAAAACGAATGGAATATAAGTTTTTCTCCTTATATTCCGCAAGGACAGGATAGGACAGAATATGAGATTATTGCCGGAGGTAAGACAATAAAAATCGAAAATAAAGGAATGGGAAATTATATTCAAGATATAAAGTATGACGGTGTCTCCTGCCCTTCTGCAGTGATTCCCGAAGATTTTTCTCCTGGAAAGAGAGTGGAAATCACACAGGGTAAGCCTGAAAATCCCTATATATCTTCCGCCGGTTCAATTCTGCTGAAGCCGTCTTTCGATAGCTCTTCAGGGAAATTTAAATTTACTTTAAAATCATTTGCCGGGCATTTCACCGGGACAGAGATCGTCTCACCGCGGAAATTAAAGACCATATCATTAAATGGGG
The DNA here is from genome assembly GCA_040217665.1 of Vulcanimicrobiota bacterium. Taxonomy (GTDB): domain Bacteria; phylum Vulcanimicrobiota; class SpSt-956; order SpSt-956; family JAKJGF01; genus CALARM01. The sequence continues at coordinate 5,349 of JBEHWP010000152.1, read as the reverse complement.
AGGATTTCAATGGAAGTTATAAGGTCAACAAAAAAGATGGGATTTACATAATAAACATCGGTTATTCTCAGGAGAATGGGAAGGATACATTCGAACTTCAATTTGATGTGCCTGAGTCGGGAAATCAGTAAAGCATGGCCTCTTTATATAACTTTTTCATGGGTCAGTTATAAATTTTATCCAGTCGTGATAAAATAAAATCTCCGTATTTACCTTTACTGTTGGAGTGATTGAAAACTTTTATGACAGAGCCATGCCTTTCAAAGAGGTTTATGTGTTTAATATCCAGGGAATTTATTAAATTTCTGTCATTTGTCGTAAGAATCAACTGCACACTGGTTCCCTGTATTTTATTTAAAAGGACTGAGAGCAATTTAGACGATCTGTCATAATCCAGTCCTTCGTTTATATCATCGACGAGAACAGTATATTCACTGTCGGAACTTAAAATATGTTCCATTATGATCAGCAATGATAAAGCTCTGAACATACCGTCAGACATATGGGGCTGCAATATGTCATATGCCAGATCTTTTTCTTTGATACTTATCATACACAGTTCATTAAATCCCATCTGTTCGGTTTTCACACCTATAGCTTCCACTTCGTATCCCATAGAATCAACATCTTTTACAATTCTGCTCATGACCTCTTTATCTTCGATTAATTCTCTCATCAGATAAGGAATAGTGTTTAAATTTTCAAGTAAAGAAGCTCTGTTATAAGGGATTGAAATATGCTGTGGTATAACGCCGGAAAAGTTATATCTCAGCAGATTACAGGCCCAGGAATAAAGACTTTCCAGATAGGGATATTCCTTTATGGATTTTCTGACATTTAACGTTATTTCATTCTGAGGAGGTGAAAAATCCAGGGTCTCATTTTTCTCAAAGGAATATATCTTTCCTGTATCTTTATGTCGTTTCAGCAATAAATTATTTCCGCTCCATAAAATCTCTTTCACTATTATGTTATGATTGATTTCCAGTTCATACCTGTAGATTATCTGTTCATCTTTAAATTCAACCCGCCAGGAACCGTTAAAGGGGTCTATTTCATTTGTGAAAATCTTTGCCAGAGTGGATATAATATTCAGGAATCTTGTTTTACCGGTTGCATTTGAAGCGACAATTAAATTGAAGTCACCAAAGAGTACATCCTGTATTTCCCAGTATCCCGGCTCATCAGGCTTAACTGTAAAGTTTATTTTAGACAGTCTCATAACATTTCACCCTGTATTAATTATATAACAGCCGTCATGGGAAAAGCAATAATAGTTATTTGCTATTTGCCAATTTATGATATAATTTTTATAAAAAAATGTAAAATGAAAGATATTGTTACGGAAGGGATCGAGCATCTTTCAGGGGAAAAAAAATATAAAGAGACTTCATTTAAAATTCTTCATAAATAACAGTTCAATTTCTAATAAAAATATTGTAAATCCTGAGCCTTATAGATATAATATGTAAAAAAATAAAAACGAAAAGGAGAACTAAACAATGGTAGTACGAAAAATAACCTTTATAATTTTTTTACTTCTCTTATGTAATTTTAGTGTTTTTGCCCGGGAAGATCAGATATATATTTTACTGAATGCTCCTCTCATAAAAGATACGGAAGTTAATACACCTGTTACAAATTATCCCGGTGATAATACATTACCCCGCAACTGGCGTATAAGTTCGGATCCCTTTAAAAATAAAGAAGAAGGTACTCTGCCGACCCGCGATGGCCTTGACACTTTGAATATTTCAGGGAGCGGTTCTTTTTCAACAGGCCAGTTTGAAAAGATGAGAGAGGCTTTCGGAGCCAGGAAGGTAATAATAGTCGATTTACGGCAGGAATCCCATGGAATACTCAATAATATGTGTATAGGATGGGAGAATATCAGAAATAATCCGAATGCAGGAAAAACACAGGAAGAAATACTGGTTCAGGAAAAAGAATTGCTTGATAAATTAAAAGAAGAAAAAGAAGTTACTATTAATAATATGATAAAAAAGACGGATTCTTCAGGGACTGTTACGAGAGAATTCATTAAAATTCCTGTACAGGTTGAATCCGTTATGACTGAAGAAGAACTGGTTACAGGGTATAACTACGGATATTACAGAATTACCGTAACTGACGGTTACAGGCCTGACGACAAACAGGTAGATAATTTTATCACCTTTTATAAGAATCTCTCTCCCGATACGTGGCTTTATTTCCATTGCAAGGCAGGAAGAGGAAGAACAACCACATTTATGACAATGTACGATATGATGAGAAATTATGATAAAGCAGGTAGAGACGATATAATCAAACGTCAGTGGCTTCTCGGAGGTGCGAAACTCTCTGAAAAACCTGTAGATGAAGCGGAAAAAGACAGATGGGATTTTATAGTGAAATTTTATGACTACTGCCGCCAGAACGGCCCTGATTATAAAACACTCTGGTCCGAATGGATAAAGGCAGATTCATGTAAATGATGGCATGAAAGAAATGCTTCTTCCAGGAATTATCATACATAAAATGACTGCAGAAAAAAGTTCTGCAGTCATTTTGTAATAAAAAAAGACTTCTTTCTTTAAAAATTCCCCTGTAAATAAAACATCAGACAAATTTTGCAAGATAGGAATTAAACAGCGTGCTGTCTTTTCCGACTTCTGCCACTACATCTGCCTGTGAACTTCTGAGCAGATCTCCCGGCAGTATTACTTCTCTCGTGATAAGAGGCCTTTTCTGGAAATCTATCTGAGGTGCTCCTTCTTTTACCGATTTATAAACCACTTCAGAGCAATACATGGAATTGTCTCCCATCCTGAATCTGTAATCATATTTTACACCGATCTTATCCTTTGCCGCATCTACAACCTGTTCAGCCTGATTTTCCTCATACCTGGGTCTTATGGCAACGGCATGATGTTTATGTCCCAGCACTTCTTTGAGATTTCCTTCTGCAACGCCATGAGTCACTGTTCTGGATTCGATGGTTTTACCGTCTCCTTCGTAAAGAAGGGCATGATTGAAATCAGCCTTTCCGTCTGCCGCAACAATAATAAGAGAAAATATAGTGCATGCTTCGTCATTTACAAGTACTATGTCGCCGGGTTTCAGCTTTGACATAAAGTCATCCGCTTCTTTTTCACTTATATGAGGATGGTTTGTATGTGTCGTAGTTCCGAGAAGTTCTTTCATGTTACCATAGCTGTAATTCTTTGTCTCTTCAACAAGATCACTTCTCAGAGGAACCTTCAGGGCTTTTGCAAAGAGTCCCATAAGGTCACCGACGGCACCTCCGACTCTTCCGCCAATCTGTCTTCCTATAAGGGTCTTGCCATGAAGCTTCGCTCCTGCGTAGGTACCCAGAAGGCCTCCTGCTATTTTACCTGCAATCGCTCCAATAGACCCGCCTATTGCACTTCCGAGAGCCTCACCGGCAAAGAAACCTGCTGCTCCGAGCCCTAAAGGAACTGCAATATTTCCGGTAAAAGCCATAGTTGCCGCACCTGCTGCGCCGAAAACCTTTCTGTAAGTAGAGAGATCAGCTCCCTTTACATAATGATGTTCTTCTATGGAACCTTTATACTGATCTGCCTGTACCGGAAGTTCTGACTTTTCAGTTCCAGACGCAGTACCGAAAGAAGGTTTCATATTTGTTTGTTTTAAAGAAATTCTATCAGATATATTCATTATCTTCACTCCTTATATTACAGAGGACCTGTTTTACCTGTATATTATAATTATGTAATAAAATACTATTAATTACAATAAATACATGTTAACTTTTTGTTAAAATTTTATCCAGAAGATAATTTGTCATTTATATGGGAATCGTAACGCGTAACGCATGACAGGAGGAACAAATTCTCATACGTTGTTGTGACCGAACCGGCCATGGTTCTTAATAAAAACCAGTTTTTCGACATCATTACCTGCAAATTTCAGGGGATAATTTTATTTTCCTCTGAAAAATCTTCTATTTCTTTAATGCAATTCTCTGCCTGTTTTTTTATATATTCGTCTTCAGTTCTTTTAATAGAATATCTAAAATGCTTGAGGGCATGGAAAATATTTTTTTGTTCCTTATAAAGAAGGGCCAGTTCCATATGAACAGTACCGTCATTTTTATTAATCTTAAGATAATCTTTATAACACGTGATAGCTTTATTAAAGTCTTTATTTTCTTTATAGAGTCCGGCAAGTTTTATATAAAGTTCTGCTCTTGTTACATCACTGTCGGCTTCAGAGAGAAGAATTTCACAGTTTTTTATCTTTTCTTCTATATTTATATTATTCTCGTCTTCACTTTCTCCCTGAGAAGACAGATTTTCAATTACTGAGATATAATTCTTTGCTTCTGAAAGAATCCCCGTATCTATAGCTTTCTTTGCACATTCTCTGAGATATTCCATAGCTCTGTCGTATTCCTGTTTTCCTTTATAAATTAAAGCTATCTCCAAATAATACCTGGCTTCATCAGGGGAAATGGTGAGGATTTTTTTATAATACTCAAGAGCTTTATCTGTTTCGCCATGTTCTTTACATGTCACAGCAAATTCAATATATTTATTTAACTCATCGATATTTTCGTGTAAAGGTATTTCACAGGTTAAATTTTCTTCTTCCAGTCTTACTGTTTTGTAAGAGATATCCTTCTTATCTTCCTTATAACTTCCATCTTCGATTTTCTTTATATGGTTTCCTGCTATATCCCTTAATGCCTCATCTTTAGAATATTTTATACATAATTTCAAATGTCTTAAAGATTTTAATATATTGTTTTGATCTCTGTAAACCAGAGCTAAATTCAAGTGGCTTTCACTGAAATCCTGTTTCAGAGAGAGAGCTTTCTCTAAATTTTCTCTGGCCTGTATCAGATCATTATTTTCATAATAAAGGAGACCGAGATTATTATAATGTCCGGCCTTATCTGTAATATCAAATATTTCTACAGATTTATCTGCCAGTATATCATATAATTGCTCAACTTCTTCTTCAGAAAGTTCCCTGTTTTTTTCCAGCTCTTTATCCAGAAATTCGTCAATCTCATCATAGGTAAGAAATCCCTGTTCCTTACCTTTATTTATCAAAACTTCCACAAGTTTTTTGAAATTATTATCATTACTCATATAAAAAATCTTTCTTTTGAGGAGCACTGAAATATATTTCAGAAAATATTATATCATAAAAAGTAAATAGTGAGTAGTGAATAGTGGATAGTGGTAGTGTAAAATAAAAGCTGGTTTATTCATACTTTGTACAAATATTACCTTTTGCAGTAGGCGCAGCTTCGCTGCGCCACTATAGTTCTGACTTATACATATATTTGTTCCCATAGAAGCTAATACCTCCATTGATTTT
>JBEHWP010000151.1:0-10348 GCA_040217665.1 Vulcanimicrobiota bacterium | reverse complement strand
TATGAAAGGAACTATTGCCTCTCCCACATAGGAATCATCTTCTACTACCGTAACAGGACCCCGTTCAAATATAAAGGAACTGTTATTTTTGAAACTCAATGTAATATATGGATTTTTCTCTCCTTTTTTCGCAGTATAAACATGTTCTTTAGTGCAATCAAAATACTGTGTCAGAATAGGAACCATTGCAGATTGGCCTCTTTTTACGGTTACAGGTGTGGAAATATTATATTTAAAGAACTGTCCTTCTTTTGCACCTGTAGCAGATATTTCCGTTTTTTCTGAAAGTTCTGCCATAAGTGGTGCCGGTTCATCAGCACCGAAATAAGCCTGTTTTGCTTCTTCCATCATAGGCTGTGCCATCGGGGCAGATCCTCTTGGTATATTTATTATACCTGACATGGCTCTCCTCATCGATCGTGGCTTCATTTCCGGTTCCAGTTCTAACGGTTTCGGTATAGCTCTTGCTTCATCTTTTATTTCCTGACGTTCAAGTATTCTCGGCGTATAGAGGTCATAGATAAAAGAAACTGGCATGCCTGTAGTCAGAACGAGTTTTACATTTTCAAGATCTTCTTCCAGGGTATTATTCACTACACCCCAGCCCATAAGAAGACATTTATTTGCTTCACTTTCGTAAATAAGCCTGTAACTGACTCTCCATACAGGAGCAGATGCAACATATTTAATGACCAGATCATGACTGTCTCCGTCAAGTATTACCGTGACAAATCTTTCGTCTTTTTTCCTTTCTGCTATACTCTTTTCAAGAAAAAATGTGAGATCTTTATTTGCTGTTTCATCCTTTAAATCAATATCGGTAATATCTAACAGTGACCAGGTAAGAATTTTTTTCTTTTCCGGAACATATAGAGAAAAGAGATTCTGGGAAAAATCTTTATGTTCCTGATTATAATTGACACCTACGACTGTTCCTGTAATTTCTTCGCCTTTTACATGGATTGTTATTTCGTATCCAGTAAGAGCAGTCAGAAGATCGATAAATTTATTCCATTTAGACAGGTTAATGGATTTCTTTCTTATAATCTGTTCCACATCTTCCTGTGTATCATAGGATAAGCTCACCACTTTCCCGGCAGGATCTCTGTCCAGAACAATAAGACTCTTCAGTATGTCATTCATGTCTTTCTTTTTAAAGCTCAGTTTCAGATGTTTCTCGCCTGAAATAATCCCCTTTCTTTCGAAAAAACCGACACCATGTTTATAGAATACTATTTTTGTAATTGGAAGTACATGGGAAGACATTTTATAGATAACCTCCTTTGAATCGTGACGCGTGACGCATAACGCGTGACGGGATAATAAATACCTGTTTATAATTCGTTAATTTTTTACGTTCTTCCTTCATAGTGGATTTCATAAGTTATTAGAATTTAATTAAAGTGAAAGGTGAAAAGAACAGGAAATTACTCACTATAACGTGATTTATCTGACAGAGTTTTATTTTTTTTGTGTTAAATTGTTATATATGACGATATGTTATTATTCTTTGCGTTACCCATTACGATTTAAAGAAAAGAGGTTTTAACTATGGCAGATACATTAAATATTTTAGAAAAAGCAAAAGAATTACTGCCCTTTATGACTTCAATAAGGAGACAGATCCACGAAAATCCTGAACTCGGTATGGAAGAATATGACACTGCTGAATTAATCGCCAAACAGCTTGATCATATCGGAATAAGCTATAAAACAGGAGTTGGTAAAACCGGTATAGCAGGCCTGATTGAAGGTAAAGCCGGTAAAGGAAAATGTATCGGTCTTCGTGCCGATATGGATGCTCTTCCACTGACAGATCAGAAAGATGTGCCCTATGCTTCTAAAAAACCCGGTATTATGCATGCCTGCGGTCATGACAGCCATGTGGCAATGCTCCTGGGAGCAGCAAGAATTCTTCACGAGCTTAAAGAAGAATTTCCCGGTTCCGTAAAACTTGTTTTCCAGCCTGCAGAGGAATGTATCGGCGGAGCACTTCCTATGATAAAAGACGGAGTAATGGAAAATCCTTCTGTAGATTCTATGATAGGACTTCATATAGATTCTGCTACGAAAAGTGGTGTTGTAACGCTCCTTAAAGGCCCATGTCATGCCGCTCAAAGTGATTTTGAAATTACCGTAACAGGAAAAGGCGGTCATGCCGCAGTGCCTCATAAATCTGTAGATACAATCCTTATTGCCTCGAAAATCGTTGTGGAGTTACACCATATTGTTTCCCGTCATATAGACCCCATTGAACCTGCCGTTCTTACAGTTGGTATTATAGAAGGAGGAACAAAGAGTAATATTATACCTGACAGGGTGTTTTTAAAAGGCACTATCCGTTATTTAAATGATACAGTAGGAGAAGAGCTTCAGTACTGGCTGGAGAAAATCTCTAAAGCTACTGCAGAAATGTCAGGCGGAGAATGTTCCGTAAATTTTATACCCGGATACATCGTGGGAGTAAATGATGAAACCTTAACGGATAAAGTATGGAACTATCTGGAAGATTTTCTGCCTGAAGGTTATCTGCACAGAGAAAAACATCCCATTATGGGGTCAGAAGATTTTTCATATTTTGCCAGTAAAGTTCCTTCCGTATTTATGGGTCTCGGAGGCAGGGGAGAGGGAGAAAATACTGCCTATCCCCACCATCATCCGAAATTTGATTTCGACGAGAAAGCCATGGCTCACGGAGCAGCAGCACTTGCACGGGTGGCTGTTGAGTTTTTGAATGAAAATTTTTAACTCATATTGTATAGTTGTAATGTATATAGTACAATAGAAATATACAATATATTGAGGTGATTTTATGAGAAATCTAAAAAATGTTACTTTCTCAATACCTGTAGTTCTGCTGGAAAAATTTAAGGAATATGCCAGAGAGAATTACATTCCTTCTTTAAATAGCGGTGTAAAACAGGCTTTAGAGGAATATTCGAAAAAAATTGAAAAGGAAAAACTTTATAAAACTATGTTAGAAGCTTCGAAGGATCCTCTTTTTATGAAAGACCTGGACGATAGCATGAGAGATTTTGATTTATCTGACAGGGAATTGATAAGAGGTGAAGGTGAGTGGTAGATTATCAATGGGGAATATTCCGGGCAGATCTTAATCCGACAAAAGGTTCCGAACAGGCAGGTGTAAGGCCTGTTCTTGTTATTTCTGCGGAAGAAGTCAATCAGGCACTGCCTGTAGTTGCAATAATATCTCTGACTTCAGTAAAGGAAAAAAGAAAGGTTTACCCGACAGAAGTTTTTTTAAGTGCCTCGGAGACAGGGTTACCTGTAGATTCAATAGGAATGGCCCATCAGGTAAGAGTTATAGATAAGAAGAGACTCGGTAAAAAGTGTGGAACTATACAGTTGGAACATACAAGAGAGTTAGTTAAAGGATCAATAAAAACTTATCTGGATATCTAAAGACCTCTTAAAAATTCGGGTATAATAGAGAATTCATCATCTATATGTTTCAGAGTGTAATCGATATCAGAAAGTAAATTTTCCTTGTCTTTCGGGAAACGGCCCTTTAAAGGAAGATAGTTGGAGGCATGGTCGGAACGGAAGATTGTTCCTTTCAGTTCCAGATGTTCTATTATTAATCTCAGTTCTTTTAACATATCTTCTGCTTCAATGAGTTTAAAGTTTCCCTTTCTGTAATCTTCATAAAGCGGTGTTCCGGGAACAGGCATAAGAGTCAGAGCAGAAAGATATTTCGGATTCATTCTGTTAAGCGCATCTGCAGTTTTCAGGGCATGTTCTTTTGAACATATATCTCCTCCGAGACCGAGCAGTATTATTACAGACATTTTTATGTCACATTCCTGTGCTTTTATGACACAATTTATCATTTCTTCTGCTGTAAAACCTTTATTTACCGATTTTAATATATCTTCACTGCCGCTTTCCAGTCCGAGATATGCTATAGAGAGTTTCAGCGTTTTTAATTTTTCGAGTTCTTCATTGCTTTTACTCAAAATACCATGAGGATTTGCATATATGCCGATCCTTTGAAGATGTGGAAATCCTTTGTTCAAATGTTCCAGTACAGATATTAAAAAATCTGTTTTTAATATAAATGCATCGCCGTCTGCAAGAAAAACCCTTCTTGTCCCTGGCATTACCGTTGATGCATCTCTTATATCCTCAAGGATTTTTTTCATGGGCCTTATAGAAAAATGTTTTTTTCTGTACATACCGCAGAAAGAACATCTGTTATGACTGCATCCGTAAGTAATCTGAAGTATGTAGCTGTCTCCTTCCGAAGGAGGTCTGAATACAGGTTCTATATATCTCACTTTATTTTTTCCTCTGTCATTTTATTCAATATATGGCCATCTTTAAAAGCTATAATTTCTACTGTTACTATGTCTTCTGTAAAGTTGGCTACGGCATAGGAAGTGCCATACAATGCCTGTTTTCATATGATGCACCCTCCTGTGTCCATAGAATGGATCTGAATATTATAACAGATTTTGATAGAACTGTTCAAGGACTTTCTGCTATATTGATTACCTCTCTGGCTTCCTGCAGAATTCTATCCCATTTTCCTGCTTCATAATCAGGCAATTTTTCGCCTATGATATTTCTTGCTTCTTCCAGAGCTTCTATCATTTTTTTCAGATATCTGTACATTTCCGGGGAAGAAGCCATGAGACTTCCATTCCCTCTATAATATTCATCGCGGCATGGAAGTTCTGCCAGAATATCTCCGAAAAGACTTATTATGAGTCCTCTGTCAAAAAGCCATGGTCCTGCAGTATATTCCATAAGAAAGCTCCTTTTGCATAGTGAGATTAATTATTTATAGAATATTATATTGTAGTTCATAACAAATTACAGTTATAGTTAATTTCATAACAATCTATAATTAATAACCTCGTAATGCGTAAAGCGTGATGCGTGATGCGAAGGGATAATAACTCATTACGCATTACGCATTACGAATTATTTAAATTCTAATAATTTATGAAATACACTATAATCCTCTCGTTACGCGTTACGATTCTTATATAAATTACTGTTAAAGTCTCGTTATATGCTCTTTAAATGTTTCTTTCATGTGTTGTGCTATTATGTCTTTACTCTGTTCATTGAATTCTGAAAGTTCTTTTCTTTCCACTATGTTGTCTCTTACTATAATAACATATTCCAGATGTTTTAGAGATAGATTGTCTCTATATCTCACTCCCGGCAGAATAAAACCCAGTTCTTTTTCTATATCTTTTCTTATGTCTGTAATTGCTTCAAGAAGGGTCCCACCTTTTGAAGGGTCTACTAAATCTATAAGACCTTTTCCTATTTGAACTTCCAGAAGGGTATTTTCTTTCTGTTTTATATCGGTATATTTTTTTATAAGGTCATCCAGGGCTTCACGAAGAAGAAAAGACTCGCTTTTCTTTGTTTCTTTTGCTATGAGTGAAAGCCTTTCCAGTTGATGATTGCTGTAAAAATTGGTCTTAGATTTCATTCTCTCTTCGCCGGCAGACAGGCAGACTTTGTTTCTACCTTCATTTTTTGCCCTGTAAAGTGCTTCATCACTTTTTCTGAAGAGTTCTGTTCCTGTTTTTGCATCTTTCGGATATAAGGCCACTCCGATACTGACGGAAACTCTCTGTCTTAAGAACCTGTTCTGCACCCTCAGGGTAAAAACAGTATCTGCAATCAGTTTACGTATTTCTTCCAGAAAAATAAGAGCCATTTCAGAAGTTGTATCGGGAAAATATAGAATAAATTCATCTCCTCCGTATCTTCCTATGAGCTCACCCGGCCTTGCATTGCTTTTAAGAATTTCCCCTATCTGTTTTATGATTTCGTCACCCATAAGATGGCCTTCTCTGTTATTGAATTCTTTAAACATATCAATGTCCAGAATAGCCATGGCAAAATTTCTGTCACTGTTTTTTTGAAGATTTTCCTCAAGATACTCGACGAAAGTTTTACGGTTCAATAAATTAGTAAGACTATCATATTGTTTTGACATATTACATTCACCTCTTATATTGATATATTGTATATATATATTATATTAATATAAGAGTTTTGTCAAGACCTATGAAAAAGACCGGGGTTCCTGCGATTAACAGGAAAGAGAAGAAGATACTAATTGTTCTAACAATTTGCCGGAGTTGTTTTTCTTGCAGTCCTAAGTGGTATTCAGTGGGTTTTTGTGGTATAATTAATAAATAAAAAATAAATTATGTTTTTTATGAGGGGATTATGAAAAAATATTTAATCTTATTTTTATTTTTACTTCTATGTTTCTCTATTGCCGGTTTCGGAGGATATTTTACATCCGCTTCCGTGACTACCTGGTATGTAACATTAAAAAAACCTTTATGGAATCCTCCTTCATGGCTATTCGGCCCTGTATGGACTCTTCTTTATATATTCATAGCAGTATCGGGATGGCTTGTATGGATGAAGGGAGTCAGTAAACCTGTCAGGGTTGTTTTGATTGTTTATTTTATTCAAATTTTTTTTAATGGAATATGGAGTCCTGTTTTTTTCGGTCTCCATAATCCCTTCCTTGCTTTTATCATTATATGTTTTCTATGGGTTTCCATCGGAATTTATCTATACCTTTCATGGAGTATTTCTTTGCCGGCATCTATTTTATTTATCCCTTACTGGGCGTGGGTAACATTTGCATCTATATTAAATTTTACCATATGGCGTTTAAATATCTGACCTGTAAGTTTTGACGCCACCAGATTTACATAGAATTTGACCGGAATGTAAAGTATTATTGTAATTATCTGCCCTATTACAGGTATCATATTGAGTAATAACGAAATTACAGTCCATAGAATACTCAGAAAGAGCGGAATAAGTATTACAGGAATGTACGGGCGGAAATACTTTAATATGTTCCATAAGACTGCTGTTGTATTGATGGCGGCCCAAAAACTTCCTTTCACTGCATAAATACCTGTTGCCATAGGAATAAGAAGAGATGAAAGTACCGTGAAAAAGAGAGATATAATCATAATAATAAAGGCAATAAATAAGTGAGTATTACCTGTAATGGTTTCCAGGAAAAGCTCCGGTTCTATGTCTTTCAATTTAAAAAATAGAAAAACTGTCGTAATAATCAGTAAAATTAATGGTATGGCTATGTAAAATAAAATAATAAGAGAAGTGAAAAAACCATCTTTTATAAGAGCCCACCGGTTATCCCATTCGGGAAGACTATCTTTATCTTCTGTGCTGTTTTCTTTTATCGTTCTTAACTGATATCCCAGGAGTAAAAAAATGCCTGCAAAAGGTATGAAAAACAGATAAGAATAAAGATGTTTTATAAACCATTTACTGTCATGAAACGGATAAGTTATTGAATTCATAACCAGTTATCCCTTTATTCCGGAAATTCAAGTGTCAATCTTTCTTTTACTTTGCCTTCTCCCAGATCCTGTAAAAATCTCCCTGCAGTTCTTTCCATATCTATCTCTCCTCCTTTTATAAAAAAAGAGTAATCTGAGCCTTTTTTCTTTAGAAAACTGTAAAGATCTGTTGCTCCGTACCACAGGGAATCGTTATGGAAAGCATTGTAAAACTGTTCCAGAATATTAAGAGGTTCAAGTTTTTCTCTGTTTAGAGAGCCTGTAACGGCAAGTTTCCAGTAAGAATCTTCTTTCCTGGAAAATGGCAATATACCCGGTGTGTCCAGTAATTCCAGGCCTTCTGATATATTTATCCACTGTTCTCCTCTTGTAAGGCCTGCTTTTTTCCCGACTTTAACCTGCCCTTTTTTACTGACGGCATTTATAAAAGCTGATTTTCCTGCATTGGGGATACCTGCTACCATGACTCTTACTTTTGCATCTTTTCTGCCTTTAGCTGCAAGGTTGATTTTTTTCTGTTCCAGTATTGTCTGAAGACATGACATGACAGGTTTTATGCCGGTTTTTGCTCTGGAATTTACTGCAAAGGTCTTCAGTTCTCTGTTATTGAAATAATTTATCCATTTTTCCGTATAGAGAGGTTCTGCCAGATCTTCTTTATTTAAGAGAAGGAGTAATTTTTTATGGTGGCATAATGTTTCCAGACCTTCATTCCCTGTACTTACAGGTGCTCTGCTGTCTCTTATTTCTATTACCACATCAACACCCCTTATTAATTCTTTCAGCCTGTGATAGGCTTTCATCATATGTCCGGGAAACCATGATTCCTTCATATATATATTACCTTCTTTCCTGGGTGAATGAACTGGCGTCTGGTAGGCAGTAAGATATCAGGTGGTGAGTGGTAAGTGGTGAGTGGTAAGTAGTAAGGTGATTATTCTATTCACTACTTACTACTCACTACTCACTATTTCAAAATTCCCATTCTTCCGGGGGGCCAGAATTTAACAAAAGCTTTTCCTACAATATTTTTCTTCGGAAGAAAGCCCCATGCATGGCTGTCTTCGCTGTTATTTCTGTTATCTCCCATAACAAACAGATTTCCTTCAGGTATCTTTTGAGGACCCCACTGATATTCCGGCTTCTGGTCAGCCGGTATATATGGCTCCTCAACAGGGTTACCGTTTATGAATACTTTTCCGTCTCTTACTTCGAGGACTTCATTCTCAAGACCTATTACTCTCTTTATATAATCAGGTGCATTTTTTCTGTTAGGTGGTTTGAATACTATTATATCTTTTCTCTGTGGCTCTGTGAAACGATATATAAATTCATTGACCAGTATGTAATCATAGGGCAGCAGGGTTGGCTTCATAGAACTGGAAGGAATATAGAACGTCCTTACTATATAGCTTATGAGAAATAATGCTGTAAGTCCTGCTATAATAATAGCGTCTAAATATTCATTTATTACACTTTTCCAGTCAGCAGAAAAAGTTACATATTTAGTTACTATTCTGGCGACTATTAATACAGCTATTAAAATCTCAAGATCTATTACCCGCAAAATAATACCTCAACCTTTCATTAATAACAGCCTGGCCGGCTGTTATTATTTGAACACTCCCCTGACCCTGTGGTCACAACGAAGGATGAGAATGTATTCTCCGTGTCACGCGTCACGCGTCACACGTTACGATTCTCAAAAGTGAACTGCCCGAAGACATACCTGCTTTTTATCTATCAGAATTTTACAAATCTTATTATAGAAAATCTTACAGAAAGACAATTATGCCTGAACTGCATGTTTTTCTTTAACTTTAGTTGCAGCTTTACCAACTTTTCCCCTTAAATAATAAAGTTTGGCTCTTCTTACATCTCCCTTACGTTTCACTTCTATTTTGTCAATTCTGGGAGAGTTAAGCAAGAAAGTTCTTTCTACACCTACTCCATGGGAGATTCTTCTTGCTGTAAAGGTCCTGTTTAACCCAGAACCTCTCATACTTATTACAATACCTTCGAAAACCTGTATTCTTTCTCTGTCACCTTCTACAACCTTAACATGTATACGAAGAGTATCACCGGGAACAAAATCCGGTATGCCTTCTTTTTTAAGATATTCCTGTTCAATCAATTTTATAATGCTCATGTTAATTCATACTGAATAATAGAAATCCGCCATGAGAGTGTATGTACCGTGCCAGTTTTGCCGATAATACTCTCTTTTCTATTTCTTCAGTTTAACACCTGCCTTTCATTTATTTCTACAATAATCTTTTTATCTTCATCTGTTAATTCCAGATTATTTAAAAGTTCCGGTCTGCATAGCAGAGTTTTTTCTATTGCTTTAATTCTTCTCCATTTTCTTACAGCTTCATGATGGCCCGATATAAGAACGTTCGGTACTTCATAACCTTTGAAATTTCTCGGTCTTGTATACTGGGGAAAAGAAAGGATAGAAGAATAAAAAGAATCTGTCTGTACAGACTCATCGGGAAGTACACCTGGTATAAGTCTTACTATGGTTTCAATAATGACCATAGCAGGTAACTCCCCTCCTGATAAGACGTAATCCCCTATGGATATTTCGTCATCTATCAGATATTCTATTACTCTTTCATCTACTCCCTCATAGTGGCCACAGATTAAAATCATCTGTTCCAGGTGCGATAATTCCATTGCCATATTATGGTTAAATACTTTTCCCGCAGGTGACATCAGAAAGATCTTATGTTTTTCCTTTTGGAAATTACTGCGAATATACTCAACAGAACTCCATATAGGATCCGGTTTCATTACCATACCTCTGCCGCCGCCGAAAGGATAATCGTCTACTGTTCTATGCCTGTCTTCTGTGAAATCTCTCAGATTATGAACTCTGAGTTTGAATAGTTCATTTTCTCTGGCACGGCCCATTATACTGCAGTTGAAAACCGGATCAAACATGTGGGGAAAAAGAGTTACAACATCAAACTCCATCTCTATTCAGAATAATCCCCCTTTAG
>JBEHWP010000150.1:0-10399 GCA_040217665.1 Vulcanimicrobiota bacterium | reverse complement strand
CTGAAAAAAGAAGGCATTAAATGCAATGTAACCTTATGTTTCACTGCATCACAGGCACTTCTTGCGGCAAAAGCAGGAGCATATTTTATAAGTCCTTTTGTAGGAAGACTTGATGATATAAATCAGGATGGCATGCAGCTTATAGAAGAAATTGTCCAGATTTATGATAATTATGAGTTCAAAACAGAAATTATAACAGCCTCCATCAGGCATCCTGTTCATGTTCTTCAATCTGCTTTAGTGGGAGCTCATATTGTAACAGTTCCTCTTTCCGTAATAAAAAAGTTAAGCCTTCATCCGAAAACAGACGAAGGTCAGAAAAATTTCCTTAACGATGCATCAAAAGTTCCGGAATATCTTAAACTTCTGGAAGGATAGATATTATGAGCAGTGACCGGAAGGTCACTGTTCACCTCTTCAATCTACTTTTTTAAGTATATCTTTATATTCGCCTTCACCTTCATCAAGAATTGAGAGAGACTCACAGAGTTTATTTTTTGCTTCAAGGGCAAGTTCCAGTCCATATTGAATATGGGAGGATTTTCTGTCTTTTATATAAAGTTTAAAATACTCAAAGGCTTCATCATAAAGATCAAGAGCTTCTATACAGCTTTCCATAATCTCGTCTGCCTTATCGGTTCTGGATTCTCTCACATAGGTTTTTAGATTATTCTTAAGACCGTCGGGGAAATATAACTCTCTTGTTATATTATAATGAAGTTCTTCTATGACGGAAGAATATTCTTTTACGGAAATATTTCTTTCCAGCATATTTTCAGCCGTTTCCAGGAGGAGTTTAAATTTCGGTGAATACCATCCGTAATCTACTATTTTCTTATAAATATCTTTATCTAAAATATTAATAGTTTCTTCCGGCTGTTCCTGAAAGATCTGCATAAGAGTGGCATTACAAAATTTGCAGTATTTTGCCTGAATTGGATTAATCCAGCCACAGTTAAAACATTTTTTTGTATCAGGTCCCTCTGTTAACTCATCTAAATCATCCAGCATATTACTTTTCTTTAAGATAAAAAAAGCTCTCTCCAATCAGTTCTTATAATAAAACATTATGTTGAAAGCTTTTTCTATTCAAAAAATCTCCTTAACAGGCATGGCGGGAGAGGCCATTACCGGATATGAGGATAGCATAATAAAAATTCCTATACTTTTAAATTATACAAGTCCTGCTACACCTGATTTTACCTTTTTCTTTGAAGAAGCACTTTTACTTTTATCCTCTTTCTTATCTCCTGCTTCCTCTGCCTCTTCCGAACCAAGTTTGTCTATTCCTATCTCAGGTGGTCCCTTTAATTCTACTTTTAAATCATCGGCTGTAATACGTTCACCTTCATCTTTACCTCCGCCGGATTTCTCAGACTTTTCAGCCTGTTTGGGTTTTTGCTGCTTTTGTGCATGTTTTGAAGTAGAACTTTTTATAGTGCTCATTACAGACCCTCCTTTAAAGTTTTTTCTTTATTCTGATGTTATATATTAAAAAATTTCACAATACCTCTGACTATAATCGTACCTTACAGACCTTAAATATTCCTTAAATATTCCTTAAATATGTCTTAAATCTATTTAAGAACTTTTTCTATTCTCTCCATTGCCCAGTCAATATCTTCTTTTGTTATTACAAGAGGCGGGGCGAGCCTTATAACCTGGTGATGAGTTTCTTTTGCCAGAATCCCCTCTTCTTTAAGGGCTTCACAGAAAGGTCTTGCTGTTCCTGACTCTTTTTTTATTTCTATGCCAATCATCAGGCCTTTTCCCCTTATTTCCCGGACATTGGGACTGTTTATATCTCTCAATCTCTTTACAAAATAATTACCCAGTTCAAAAGATTTACCGGGCAGATCTTCTCCTATTATTACTTCCAGTGAAGCAATTGCCACTGCACATGCAAGAGGATTTCCTCCGAAGGTAGAGCCATGATCTCCCGGTGTAAATACATTCATAATATCCTTGCCTGCCAGTATTGCAGAAACCGGATAAAGTCCTCCTCCGAGAGCCTTACCTACTATCAGTATATCAGGCTTTACTCCTTCATGATCACAGCAAAAAAGCTTCCCTGTTCTTCCGAACCCTGTTTGTATTTCGTCTGCTATATAAAGAACATTATGATTTTTGCAGATATCAAAGGTTTTTTTCAAGTAACCTTCATCAGGTATAAGAACTCCTCCTTCACCCTGAATTGGTTCGAACAAAAAACCTGCAGTATTTTTATTAATAGCTTTCTCAAGAGCTTCAGGATTATTATAAGGTATAACGGTAAAACCGGGAGCAAAAGGGCCAAATCCTTCCCTGTACTGTTTTTCCGTTGAGAAACCGACTATTGCAGTGGTACGGCCATGGAAATTATTTTCTACCACTATAATCTCTGCCCTGTCATGTTCAATATGTTTTTTAAGATAACCCCATTTACGGGCTGCTTTTATAGCAGTCTCTACGGCTTCTCCGCCTGTGTTCATAGGAAGAACTTTATCCATGCCAGTAATAGAACAGAATTTCTTGAAAAATTTCCCCATAATTTCATTATGAAAAGCCCTTGATGTCAGAGTAACCTTATCTAATTGCTCTTTAAGAGCATTAATAATTTTTTCATGTCTGTGTCCCTGATTTAAAGCAGAATAGGCACTTAACATATCTAAATATTTTCTGCCTTCTATATCCCATACCCATACACCTTCCCCTTTAGATATTACTACAGGGAGAGGATGGTAATTGTGAGCACCGTAATGTTCAGCTTCTTCTATATATTCTTTTGTTAAATCCTGTGTCAAACAACTTCACTCCTTTGTTTATTTAAATTTATAACATGTAAATTCCAGGGTTGACTCATTACTCTTACATACCTGTCTTCGTGTTAGAAATTCTACCTGCAAAAGATAATTCCTCTATAAACAAAGAAATTCCGCCCTTACAGCGGAACCTATATAAAAAGCATTCAGCTCTTAGCAGACATAAGTTAAAATATTACATAACCTCATTACGTCCTTCACTTATAAAATTAATTACATATAAAAATTCCCTGTCTTTTTCCTCTTTATAAATACATTTTCTATCTGACCTTTATTCATTATACTATAAAAATAATAAATAGTTGTTAATATTTTGTTAACAATATTAATAAAATGTTAACTTATTGTTAATTTTTTGTTAACAAAAAAATATTAAATTGCAATTATGTTTGATTTCTATAAGAGGGAATATTAAGGTCATTAAGAACTTACTCAGCAGGTGCTGTGGGACCGGGTGTTGGAGATAATAATTTTTCTACAATTTTTTCAGCAGGGTTTCCCATAATTTCTCCTATACTTGCAGCTGCTTCACTTCTGGTAACAGGAGCTCGGGGATAAAGTTTCTTTATTCTGCCAAAGGTTCTGTTCAGGACAGGAAAACCCGGTGCCATATCTTTATAAAATGATACAAGATAAGATTTATTTATATCGTCTGGATCTCTGAAGTAATTCTGTAAATCAGGAAAAAATTTTGCATTGTCTATATTTCTCATATCGGTATATTGTATATTATATTCAAAACTGCATCTTATCATCATTAATTCTTCTCTTGTAAGTTCCTTATCAGGTTCAAAATGGGTTCCGTCTATACCTATAATATAACCTCTGTCATGAAGGAACTGAATATAAGTAAAATCAATGTAATCAGGCTGTACATCATCATAATAATTTTTAGACAGATTGGCCATAGATTTAGTAATTTCCTGGTCAGGACATAAAATATCTGCAGTTGTCACAAACCATCGAACATACTGTCCTCTCGTAATTTTATCATAAGGTTTAAATTTATTACCTTCTATGTCTTTAAATATACCAAGTCTCTGCAGGGCAATTATATAATCTTTTGCAAAATTATCGTTTATATCAACAAAAGAAACATTCGATATCACAACAGGAGTAGGAACTGCCGCAATGGTAGGGACAGATGTTGGCGTCATAAGGGTATCCGGTGTTACTGCAGGGCTTTCAATTGCCACAGGAGTAGCAGGGATTTCAGTAGGCTCATCAGGAGTGGCTACAACTGCTACCTCCGTAGGTTTCGGAGGATGGGATACAATATTTCTCACAATAGGATAAACATAAGTACCTATAACACTCAGCAGAACTATTATAAATATTATTCCCACACCTGTAATAAGAACAGGATAAATTGTAGTTTTCTTATCAGGAGATTTAACTAGCTTTTCCAGTTCAGTTTGTTTATGAGTACAGTCAGGACAATCGCCTGAAGGAGATAATTTAGAACCGCATACAGAGCATGCAACGGCCTTTACTTCTTCAACAGAAAATTTTTTTATTCCGATTTTTTTCTCTTCTTTAAATTTTGTTACAGGTGGTGGTGGTGCAGAAAATCTGCTTTCTTCTATTCTCTGTTTCGGAGCAGTTTCCCAGTGGCTCTTCTTCCTTACAGGCTTGGGTTTTTCTTCTTCCGCACTTTCCGGCGGCACGATTTCATCGGGTCCATAATCCTCTTTTTCTGTATCCCTGTGAATTTTTTTTTGTTGAGGTACCCGGTCTGTGTCGTCTGTATCAAATATCTCATCACATA
This sequence comes from Vulcanimicrobiota bacterium, assembly GCA_040217665.1. GTDB lineage: Bacteria > Vulcanimicrobiota > SpSt-956 > SpSt-956 > JAKJGF01 > CALARM01. The sequence continues at coordinate 5,830 of JBEHWP010000150.1, read as the reverse complement.
TCCTGCATTTTACTGCTGTTACAGGATTTTTTTCGCCGCAGAGCAGACATTCTCTATGCAGATCACCTGTAACAATAGATTTTTTCACAGACTCTTTAAGAGCCATAGTTTCTTTCGGTGCTATGGAAGGCATTTCGGATTTCGGATGTTCCTTGTCCTTAAGTTCTTCACAGCACAGTTTGCAATAAGCAGCAGAAAGAGGGTTTTTCTCACCGCACAGGGGGCATAATTTGTAATTTTCTTCTCTCCCTGCCGTAATGGAAGGACGACTGCTGAAAGGTCTAGTATCTCTGGATTGTAGTGCAGGCGAAGAATCCATTATGGGTACGGAAGATGGGCCGGAAAGTATCTTACTTGGAGTGAGAAGGCTTCCTCTTTTCTGGGCTATTTCCTGAGACATATCTCCAGCAGGCATGGAAAATCCGGAAGATGATTTTTCATCGTCAAATATTTCATGGCAAACTCTGCATTTAACAGCATTTATGGGATTTCTTTCTCCGCACAAAAGACATTCTCTCTGAAGATCTCCTGTAACAACAGATTTTTCCACACCTCCTCTTACTGTCGCCGGTTTATCAGGATAAGGTGCTCTGGAGGAAGCAGTTCTGGTACCATCAGAATAAGGTGCTTTCGGAACAGCACCTCTGGTGGCAGGAGAAATTTTCATTACTTCTCCGCAGGCCGAACATTTGATAGAGGAAGAGCTATTGATTTCTCCACAAAAAGGACATTCTTTACCGTAAGGAGAAGGAGGTTTTTTTCCCATGGTCTCGGCAAAAATATTACCACAGAAAGGGCACGAGCCGTCTTCAATGCTCAAAAGCTGCTCACCACAGCAATTACATCTCTCTACAACAGGAGGTTGATCATCATAGGGAAAAAAATCATCTCCAACAGGAGGTAATCTATAGGTACTGAAGCCACTCTGCACTTCATTCGTATCCACCGGTTCAGAAGGTGTCTGATAACCGGTCTGTCTTTGAGGTACTGCAGGTCTGCTCTGTCTGGTATCGGAAGAAAGCAGAGACTCTCCGCAGTAATCACACACAGTAGCATTAATATCCAGATTTTCTCCGCAGAACATACATGGTTTTGTCTGAGGAGAAATATTATCCAGAAATTCCTGACAGAATCTGCATTTTACGGCACTGGACATTATAGCTTCACCGCAAAAAGGACATTGTTTCATTGGATTATTATATCTGCCATTCATTTTTTATCTATACTATGTTCCCTATAAAAATTTCTTTATATTATACCATAATAATTAAATTTATTAAATATTTTTTAAATATTGCCTTTAAAAATCAATAGAGTCTATATCAATTGAAGGTATATCATAAATAACCGGTGATGTAACCTGAGGTACAAAGCCGTAAGAACCGAAATAATAGCCGGGTGTATATCCTGGAGGATAATAATATCCCCGGCCGCGATTGGTAGAATAGATACCTGTGTATAGAGAAGAATAGTAAGGATCAGACTGAAGGGAACGATTATTTTTATCAGGCAAATTGCCATGAGAATTGCTATCAGAAGGTTTATAGCTATAGGCAGGATCAACTTTAAAATCTCTGTCTGTTCTTATCCTTACTATATCTTTACTGTAAATAGGATTATAGGTATATCTGATACCGAGTGATTTTAAAACAGAAAGGAGAGGCAGACAGAGAATATCTTTTGTTCCCAGTTTAAGTGTACCTCCGTAAGGAGCATAGCTATTAATCTGATCATCTGAAAGCTTAAAAGAGGTTGAAAAAAAAGATGAATCTACATATAAAACATCACCCTGTTTTACGGCAGTAACATTTACTTGATTGTTATCTAAAGCCATATCTATCTGATCCTGTTCCAGAATATTAATGGGATCGAGAGTTATAGGTTTTAGATCTCCTGCTTTCACCTGTATCAGACAGATGTATAATATCAGGACTATGAATAAAATGTTTAACATTGGTCTTAACATATTGCTTACCCTCCTTATATAATCGTGTTACGCGAGATCATAACAGTGACATGATGTCAGACTATTCATGTCCATCGTCAAGAAAACTCTTTAATTCGCTGAAAACCGCTCTGTCTTCCGGAGTATTTCCTTCATTATCCTTTATATTCACATCTGCACCTGATGATATAAGGAACAGAGCAATATCTTTATTACCTCTTAACGCAGCTATATGTAAAGGAGTACTTCCATTATTATCTCCTGCATTTACAGATGCTCCCTGTGATACAAGTAATTCACATAATTGCCTGTTACCTGTAAAAACCGCCAGATGTAAAGGGCTTATACCATAAAAACCGATATTCACATCGGCTCCTTTAGATATAAGATATTCTACTATATCCAGAGGTTTCGCCGAAAAATCAGGATCTCTGGGACTGTCATAGCTGCATACAGAAACAAATAAAGGTGTAAATCCGTCATTTTTTTCCATATCAATCCCTGATTTTAAGAAATCAGAAAAATCTTTATATCCGGCAGAGGCAATCATATTTATTACAGACCCGATATCGGTATTTTTCGCATTTATATCCGCTCCTGCTTCTGTAAGTAAATCAATCATATCTTTCTGACAGAAATAAGCTGCCCAGTGTAAAGGAGTATAACCTTCATTATTTCTCGCATTTACATCTGCTCCTTTAAGAACAAGCAATTTTGCTACAGGTATATTTCCGTTACTGACTGCATAAAAGAGAGGAGTTTCTCCTTCTCTGGTTTTACTGTTTACATCTGAACCGGACATGAGAAATCCGGCAAGTTCTTTATTATTCATTGTAACCGCTATATGAAGAGGCGTAAATCCCATAGGACCTTTATTCAGGAAAGGAGTTTCATTAATAAACTTCTCCCATGAGGTTTTGTCTCCTTTCATTGCAGCGTAGTATAAATTTTCTTTTGCCCCTCTGGATATAAGAAACTCACATGTTTCTTTCTGATTATTAACAGATGCATAGGCCAGAGGTGTAAAGCCTTCTATGTCTGTCGCATTTACATCTGCTCCTTTTAAAACAAGTAATTCTGCCAGATCTTTATGGCCATAATAGGCTGCAATATGTAAAGGCGAATCACAGGAAAGAGTTTTCCCGTTCACATCTGCCCCTTTAGCTATAAGTAATTCTGCCAGTTCTTTATTATTTTTTAATATTGCCTCATATAAAGAATTGGCTCCATTCTTATCTTTTCCGTTTACATCTGCTCCTTTTGATATTAAAAACTCTGCCATATCTTTATTTAATGATATATGTAAAGGAGAAAGACCTTGATTATCTCCGGCATTTACGTCTGCTCCTGCTGCCAATAAAAGGTCTGCCAGTTTTATAAAACCATGTTCAGATGCTATATGTAAAGGCGTTCTACCCTGATTATCTCTGCAGTTTACATCTCCTCCTTTTGAAATAAATAAAAGGGCTCCGTCTTTACAGTTATACATGGCAGCTATATGTAAAGGAGTATGACCGTCATTATCTTTTTCATTTACACTGGCTCCTTTTGAGATAAGGAGTTCTGCTACTTCTTTCTTTTCTGCCTGATGAAGGATAGTTTCTCCGTCATTATCTTTACTGTTTACATCCAACCCTTTCGAGACAAGTAATTCCGCCACATCTTTATTCTTCGCGACATGGAGAGGAGTTTCTCCTTTATAATCCCTTACATTTATATCTGCTCCTGCAGACAGGAGTAATTCAACAAATGATTTATACCCGTATTTTGATGCCAGATACAGAGGTGTAACAGAGTAATAATTTTTCTGATCTACATGTGCCCCTTTTGTTATTAACAGTTCTCCCAGTTCTTTATCACCGAGAAAAGCTGCGGCATGAAGAGGAGATTTGCCTTTAAAACAGGTTTTATTTACATCGGCACCTGATAGGATAAGAATTTTTGAAATTTCCTGTGCCTCTTTTTTCAGTTCCGGTAAAGGTTTATAATAAACATGAAGAAAAATTTCAAAATTCAAAGACATAAACAAAGGAGTAAAATCGTCATAAACAGAATTCACATCTGCTCCTTTACTTATAAGTAATTCTACAAGGGCTTTATTTCCATAGTAAGATGCTATATGGAGCAGAGTCATGTTATGTAAATATCTGCCGTTAACATCCACCGATTTAAGAGAAGGATCGATGCTCATAATCCCTGAAAGATATGCTCTCCCATCCAGATATTTCTCTTCCTGCCAGTTTCTTAACCGGTATTTATCAAACAAAACAATTGATTTATTCACCAGAGCAGCTATACACTTCTCATTTATCTGGAGAGCTTTATCATAAGAAATCAGGGCTTCTTCATATTTACCCTGAATGGCCATTTCATTCCCGTTTTTAACCCATTCCTCTGCAGTTTCTCCTTTTACCATTATATTAACAATCAAAAAGCATATAAATATTATCAGACAATTTTTTATTATCATAAACATTCCTCCCTGTGTAAAGCTATAAATATTACGAGATTATTACTGACCTGAGCATAAATATTTAATAAATGGTTTTATCCCGTCACGCGTTACGAGAGCATGTACGTATTATTTATGCTCCCCCGGTAATTATAATTGTAGTGATAAATATGAGAAAGTCAAGAAAATTCTTTTCGGAATAAATATATAGATAGTTTTTTTTATGACATGTAGATTCACTTTTACTGGAATTGCACTTAATTTTGTAAATCTATAAAATACGGATTATCAATAGTTCTGGCTTTTATAGGCATAAAAATGCTGATTATGGATATATATAAAATACCTACAGTAGTTTCTTTAATAGTAGTTGCCGTACTCATATTCGGTTCTATTTTTATCTCCCTTTTCATAAACGAGAAAACAAAATCGGCTCGACCGGTGATTATAAGTGAGTAGAGATTAGTGAGTGGAGCGGAATAGTTTCACTCACTAATCACTATACTCCTTTACATGAATAAATACATTGTGAATTTCAGTGGCCAGCCCGTTGGGAAAACAAATAATCCTCCCTTCAATCCGAAAACAACCATGAACTGTTCGGTCACAACGAAATATGAGATTTTATTCCTCCCGTAACGTGTTACGCATTACGCGTTATGATTCTCATATAAATCCTGTAAATCCCGGTAGGAGTTATATTTCAGTTGTCGAATAGAATTTTATGTCAAAAGTATCAAAAAAAATGATTTATATAACAGCTACAGACAGGGAAACAGAGGAAAAAATAAAAAAACTTCTGTCACAGGAAGATATGGAGGTAAGTTTTATAAAAGACATCCCTTCTGTTCACAAACTTAAAGGGATAATGCAAAAATTGAGAGGTGAACATGGCTGCCCGTGGGATAAAGAACAGACTCACAGAACACTCGTACCGTATCTGACAGAAGAGGCCTATGAAGTGGTCAATGCCATAGAAGAAAACAGTAAAGAAAAAATCTGTGAAGAACTGGGAGATCTTTTATTACAGATAGTCTTTCACTGTCAGATAGGAGAAGAAGAAAATACCTTTACCCTTGAAGATGTTGCAGATGGTATAGTTGAAAAATTAATAAGACGGCATCCCCATATATTTTCCGATATAAATGTTTCAGGCTCCGATGAAGTCATAAAAAACTGGGAGGAAATAAAGAAAAAAGAAAAAGGGAAACAGGTAAAATCAATTCTGGAAGGACTTCCCGAACATCTGCCTGCTCTCGTAAAGGCAGATCTTACGGGGAAAAAAGTGGCGAGGGTAGGTTTTGACTGGCCCTGTGCAGAGGAAATATTGAAAAAGCTTTTTGAAGAGATAGAGGAATTTCAGGGTGCCATAAAGGAACAGAACAGTGACCATATAAAAGAAGAACTGGGAGACATATTATTTACAATAGTCA
>JBEHWP010000149.1:0-10413 GCA_040217665.1 Vulcanimicrobiota bacterium | reverse complement strand
GACCTCGGGCTTGCATACAGTGTTTATTCTTTTCAATATAATTTCCTGGATTCAGGGCTTTTCTCTTTTTATGCAGGCACTTCAGCAGAACATATTAAAGATGTTATAAATCTTATCCTTACAGAGATAGACAGGTTCTGTGAATATGGTATTACAGACGAAGAATTGCAAATTGCAAAAAACTATGTCAACGGAGGGATGCTCCTCGGACTTGAAAGTACAAGTAACCGCATGTTTCGTATAGCAAAATCGGAACTGGTCCATAAACGTATTATTCCTGTAGAAGAAATCCTGGAAAAAATAAATCTTGTTTCCAGAGATGATGTTTTATCACTGGCCCGTTCTATATTTAACAGAGACAGACTTTCCATATGCCTTCTCGGCCCGGTGGATAATAATGTGAATTTTTCTGAGTTTATGGCGTAAATATTATATAAATATTGACCACTTTTATAAGATGCTCTTCGTTAATAGTGAGTAGTGAGTAGTGAGTAGTGAAGTATAAAACTTTACTCACCACTCACTACTCACCACTCACTGCTTTTTACTCTAACAACCATGACCGGTTCGGTTACAACGAATTATGAGAATTGTTTTTTTCGTCACGCGTTACGCGTTACCCGTTACGATTCTCATATAAAATATTTTTGTGTTACCATAGGAGGTACTTTATGAATCCCGTAAAAATTATACTCACAGGCGGATGCGGGCAGATGGGGAAACAACTCATAAAAACGTTCAGTGAAGAACAGGATATAGTATTAACAGGAGTTATAGATAAAAAAAATACAGGTGTTGATGCAGGTACTGTAGCAGGTATATCTGAGACAGGAATTAAAGTAACAGACAATCTTGAGGTAATTCTGAAAAACCCGGATGAGGAGATCATTGTGGATTTTACCTGTCATGAAGCGGCATGTAAACATATAGAAACAGCACTCTCCCTGGGGGTTCCCGTGGTTTCCGGAACTACCGGTTTCAGTGACATGGAATTGGAAGATTTTAACAGAGAAGCAAAAAAAAGATCTATTCCTTTATTTATAGCCCCGAATTTTGCCATAGGAGCAGTCTTAATGATAAAATTTGCAGCAACTGCTTCCCGTTATTTCTCTTCAGCAGAGATAATAGAACTTCATCATAACAGAAAAAAAGATGCTCCATCCGGAACATCTATGTTAACAGCCAGGGAAATGCTCGGTAATTTTTCTCCTGCCCCTCCTCTGGTAGAAGAAAAAGAGTTGCTTCCTTCTGTTCGCGGAGCCGATATGAATGGCATAAGAATACACAGTGTAAGGCTTCCGGGATTTGTAGCCCATCAGGAAGTTCTCTTTGGAGGTACGGGAGAAGTCCTTACCATAAGACATGACACTACGGGAAGGGAATCCTTTATGCAGGGTGTTATCCTTGCTGTGAAAAAAGTTAAAACTCTGCAGCCGGGGCTCACTTTTGGCCTTGATAAATTACTTGAACTTTAAAAGGTGGGATTTTTTTATGAAACTGGTCGTTCAGAAATTCGGTGGAACATCTGTTGCACAGCCTTTATTCCGGGAAAAGGTTGTAGATATGATAATAAAGACAAAAGAAAGGGGTTTTTTCCCTGTAGTTGTTGTATCTGCATTGAGATATGATAAGTGCCCTTATTCGACAGATGCACTTTTAAAACTGGCAGAAGATTTCTCTCATATGGACTGCAGAGGGGAAATGGATTTACTCTCATCGTGCGGAGAAACTATTGCCTGTCCTCTTGTTTCCATGCATCTTATGAAAACAGGCCACAGTGCAAAATCCTTTACAGGATTTCAGGCAGGTATCATAACAGACGAACAGTTCGGCCATGCTTCTATAAAAAGAATTGAAACTGATATGTTAAAATCATGGATAGATAAAGGTGTAATTCCTGTTGTGGCAGGTTTTCAGGGGATTACAGAAGACGGTAATATAACCACCCTTGGAAGGGGAGGTTCCGATACAACTGCTGTAGCTATCGGACATGCCTTCGGTGCTGAAAGGGTTGAATTTTATAAGGAAGTTGACGGTATAATGACATCTGATCCTTATATTGTTTCTTCTGCTGTAAAACTGGATGAAATCGGATTTGATGAAATAGGAGAGATGACCTGCTGCGGTTCAAAGGTTCTGGAATCCAGTTCCGTAGAAATGGCCAGACGTTTAAATCTTCCTCTCGTAGTAAAAAATACATTCAATCCAGAAAGCTCAGGTACATATATAGGTGAAAAAACAGATCCAGTGTATTTTACTCGCCCCGTCACATCTATAGCCCATATTAGCAATGTTGCCCAGATACACATAGAACTTCCTATAGAAGCAAATGGCGGAAAAATAGAGGAAATATTCAACAGTCTTTCCCATAACGGCATAAGCCTTGATTTTATAGCCCTTAATCCCAATGATCTTCTTTTTATTGTAGATATGAAACAACTGGAGAAAACATCATGTACCCTTGAAGAACTGGGATGTTCCTTCAGGGTTGTACCGAACTGCTCGAAGATTTCCGCAGTGGGAGCCGGTATGAGAGGTATGCCGGGAGTTATGAACAGGGCTTTCAGTGCTTTAAGAAGAGAAGGTATCAGGGTTCTCTGTTCTACAGATTCCCATATAACGATAGCTTTTCTTGTACAGGGACAGGATGAGAAAAAAACTATAAATGCACTTCATAAAGAATTTATTGGTAATGGTCAGGAGGTATATTGTGAAAGGTGATACTACCCACCGATCACAATTCACTTTTTATGATATCCATAGACGGTTCCTTCTGTGAAGGAGGAGGGCAGATAGTCAGAAATGCCCTGGCTCTTTCGACTATAACAGGCAGAGCTTTTGAAATTACAGATATAAGAAAGGGCAGAAATAAACCGGGCCTCAAGGCCCAGCATGTTCATGCCGTTAAAGCCCTTAAAGAACTCTGTAATGCAAAAGTTAAAGGAGACTCTGAAGGTTCGCTCTATCTGTCATATAACCCTTCTGTTATAAAAGGTAAGGATTTGAATGTTTCTATAGGTACGGCAGGGTCAATTACCCTTTTACTTCAGGCTCTCGTGCTTCCATGTCTTTATTCGGATAAAACTATGTTTATCACCCTCAGAGGAGGAACAGATGTTAAATGGGCAATGCCTTTCGATTATTTTAAAGAGGTTTATCTCCCTTATTTAAACATGTATGGTTCAGTAAAAATACACGCTGTTAAAAGAGGATATTATCCTAAAGGAGGGGGAGAATTGACTCTGGAAATAGTTCCTTACGGCAAATCTGAATTCAGAAACAGAGTCCCTCCTTTTGATGTGACAGACAGGGGAGAAATGATTACTATAAAGGGATTTGTAAACTCATCTTCCGAACTGGAAGTAAAATCAGTAGGACATAGAATTGCAGAAAGTGCTTTTAATGTTTTAAAAGATAATGGTTATAAGGCCAGTATAGATGTTCAATATTCCCGCACCATGTCGGCAGGGTGCGGAATAGTGTTATGGGCACAATTTAAAAATGATTCATCATGGCCTGTTATAACAGGTGCCGATAAGCTGGGGGAAAGAGGAGTTTCATCTGAAGAAATAGGGAAGAAGGCAGCCAGAAAGCTTCTTGAGAGAATCAGGTGCAATGCTCCCGTAGATGAACATCTGGCAGATAATCTTATTATTCTTCTTGCCCTTACGGGAGGAAAAATAAAAGTAGAAAAAATAAGCAATCATACCAGATCAGCCATATATGTGGCAGAAAAATTTCTTGGGAAAATTTTTGATGTAAATGTTGAAGAAAATATTGTATCGGTGAAGAGTGAAGGGTGAAGAGTGAAAAGCGAGTAGGGGCGAACCTCTGTGTTCGCCCGGTACCGGTGAAAACACGCATCACGCATCACATATCACGCGTCACCCGTCACTATATAAAAGGAGGAAACATATATGATAAACTGGGGTCGTCTTTTTACTGCAATGGTGACACCCTTTAATGAAAAAGGTGAAGTTGATTATACTGTTGCGGGAGAACTTGCGAGAAAACTTGTCAGTGAAGGTTCTGACGGTATAGTGGTAGGAGGAACTACAGGAGAATCTCCTGCCCTTAGTGATAAAGAAAAATTAAAACTCTTCTGTACAGTAAAAGAAGCAGTCGGTAATGTAACAGTTATTGCCGGAACAGGTTCTAACTCTACAGAGCACAGTGTGGAACTTACTAAAGAGGCAGAAAAAACCGGAGTCAACGGAGTTATGGCTGTGGGACCCTATTATAATAAACCAACTCAGAAAGGCTTTATCGGGCATTTTTCTACTATAGCAAAAAATACCTCTTTACCTGTTATAGTCTATAATGTTCCCGGACGAACAGGAAGTAATATTTTACCTGAAACAGTGAAGAAACTTGCTTATATTGATAATATTGTAGCAGTTAAAGAAGCAAGCGGTGATATTGATCAGATAAGTGAAATAATCAGTATGGTCGGCGATAAATTGCTTGTTTACAGCGGTGATGACAGTAAAACCTTTTCTGTTATGTGTCTCGGAGGTCATGGTGTTATAAGTGTGGTATCACATCTTGTTGGTAGAGATTTGAGAAAAATGATAGATATGCTGGTATCTGGAAATTTAAGTGAAGCAAGAAACGTCCATCACAGGTTAATGCCGATCTTTAAAGGTCTTTTTATGATTACCAGCCCTATCCCTGTTAAAATGGCTCTTAATATGACAGGTTTTAAAGCAGGAGGTTTCAGACTTCCTCTTGTCGAAGCAGATGAAGATGTTGTACATAAATTAAAAACCTTGCTCGAATCGTATAATCTGGTATAAGGATTCTCGTCGATTTTATAACAAACTCTCCCGTCACGCGTCACGCGTTACGCTTTACGCATCACGGGGCATTCATAGATAGGAGGCTTTTTCGTGGTACAAGCCAAGTTGAAAACCATAGAGAAACCAAAAAAAAGATCTGTCAGAAAAAGTAAAAGTGATAAAAAGAAAAAGGTTCAGGTGAAAACGTGGCACATGCCTTCTGAGATAATAACGCTCTGTACCGGTTCTTTTTCTATTTTTATTCTTTTTATTCTCCTTTTTTCAAACAGGTCTGACCTGGTAGGTGCTCTGGGCATGACCCTGGGTAACGGTTTGAAGAATTTACTGGGACTCGCCAGTTTTTTCCTTGTTCCTCTGTTAACAGGACTTTCAATATTAATCTGGAAGAAAGCTCTTTCATTCAAGTATATTGGAAGTGGCGTCGTATTTTTCCTTACCATTACTCTTCTTATGGAATTATGTTCCGATACAGGCGGCAATTTAGGCCATGTTTCTCTGACCTTTATTTCTACCTATCTCGGTATATACGGCGCAGGTCTTTTCCTGGCTACCATCGCCGTTATATCTTTTATAATTATGACAGGTATGAAATTTGCCAATGTACTTTCAATTTTCAGAATGATTTATATCTCATGTATGCTTATATCCAGAAAAATTATTTCTCTCTTTGACTGGATTTTTTATATGGAAGATGATGAATATGAGGAAGAGGAAATTGAAGAAGAACCTCCGGTGGAATTGAAAAAGAAAGAGAATAAAAAGTTTACTACGAGTTTCCAGGAAGCCCTTATTGATGAAAAGCCGGCTGTAGAACTGAAAAAAAAGAAAAATGTTCCTTCTCAGGAAGTCTCTGTTAAGGAAGAACCTCCTATGGAACTGAAAAAGAAGAATTTTTCCGCAGGTTTTCAGGAAGTTCTTATGGACGAAGATTCTGTTCGGGAAGATAAGGAAGAACTGCTTGTAGAAGAAGAACCGGATAAGACAGATGAATTACATGAAGAAGTATTTATAGATGAATTGCAATTTCCTGAAAAACCTTCTATAGAGGTAATAGAAGAGACTTTTGCCAGAGACTCTGCAGAGATACATAAGAACATGATATTGAACAGAGAATACGATACGGTTGCTTCCGACGCAAAAGAAAGGGAAGAAGAATTTTCCGATGATCCTTCTCCTGACATTTATGACGAATCTTCTTCCGTACCTGACGTAATTAAAGAAGAAGAAAATTTTGATAATGAATATATTCCCCGCTTTATATCTGACGAAGAAAAAGAACTTGAACTTCCCGATCTTTCTATTTTGTTAGATAAAGAACCGCCTCCGTCCAATGATATACCGGAGGAAAAATCCGGCATAGCAGATCTTCTGGAAGAAACCCTTTCCAGCTTTGGCGTTAAAGCCAGAGTCATTCATCAGGAAATTGGGCCCTCTATTACCCGTTATGAACTTCAGCCGGCAAAAGGCGTAAGGGTAAATAAAATTACAAGTCTTTCCGATGATATTGCCCTCGCTCTTGCCGCACTGTCTGTAAGACTTGAGGCTCCCATACCGGGTAAATCCGCTATAGGTATAGAAATACCGAATAAAAACCCCAAAGGGGTATATCTGGGAGAAATACTTTCAAGTGTTGCTTTTCAGAAAAATCCTTCCAAACTTACAATGGGACTCGGTAAAGATATAACGGGAAACGCTATTGTAGGAGATCTGGGGAAAATGCCCCATCTTCTTATAGCGGGAGCCACCGGCGCAGGTAAAAGCGTATGTCTTAATTCGATAGTTGCAAGTATTCTTTTTAAAGCAAGGCCGAATGAAGTGCATTTTGCTATGATAGATCCGAAAAGGGTTGAACTTTCTGTTTATAAAACAATCCCTCATCTGGTATCTATAAACAGGGAACATCGCGTGGTGGTAAACCCTGCAGAAGCGTCGGAACTGCTTGACAGTGTCGTAAAAGAAATGGAAGACCGGTACAGACTCCTTGCGGAAAACAGGGTGAGAAATATAGCTGAATTTAATGCTCTTAATCCGGCAAAACTCAGATTCCCTTCTGATATGGAAGAAGAGCATTCCAATCTTGTAGGCATAGGTAGTAAATTCCCCATGCCCTATATAGTTGTCATCATAGACGAACTTGCAGATTTAATGATGGTTGCACCTGGAGAGGTAGAAAAGAGCATATGCCGTCTTGCCCAGCTTGCAAGAGCCGTAGGTATCCACCTTGTTGTGGCAACACAGAGACCTTCAGTTAATGTTATTACCGGTATTATAAAGGCAAATATTCCTTCCAGAATTTCCTTTGCCGTTTCATCACAGATTGACTCCAGAACCATTCTGGATATGGCGGGAGCAGAGAAACTTATAGGAAAAGGCGATATGCTTTATCTTCCTGCAGGTGCTCTCAAACCTCAGAGGGTTCAGGGCGCCTATATAAGTCTTGAAGCGATAGAAGAACTTGTTGCTTTCTGGGAAACTCAGAGCCCTCCCGAGAATCTCACTGATTTTAAAGTAGATCTGGAGAAAAAGAAGGATAATACTCCGGAATTTGAGGCTGAAGACGAACTGCTGGAAGAGGCTATTGATATAGTGCTTGCTTCCCGTTCCGCCTCTGTTTCACAGCTTCAGAGAGCTCTCAGAGTCGGTCATGCCAGAGCAGGAAGACTCATAGATATTATGGAAAAAATCGGTGTAGTCGGGCCATGGGAAGGGAGCAAAACCAGAAAAATCCTGGTTCCTGATAATCCTTTGAAAAGACGCAGAGAATTTGCCATGGAAGATACTGTAGGTGAATGAGTGTTAACAAAAATTTAACATGGAATTTTGCACAAACTGCGGTTTTTATGTTATATTTATATGAGATATGTATTATTTGTGCTCATCATAATAATTCTATTACTTAAGAGGAGTCTTATTAATGAACTCGATTTCAAAGACATCTTTATCTCAATCTGCTGTTGTCAGAGAACATAAAAAAATTCATAAGAAAAATCTTCCGGTAGATAATGTTACTCTCGGAGAAAATCGTTCTTCTCAGATATCTGATGAAGAGGATTTTATCAGGCAATTACAGGGAAAAAAATCATCAAAATTAAATGATGCCTTACGATGTTTCCTTGAAGCTCTTTCTTCAGGGGGGGGACTTTTTTCTCTTACCACTGAAGGCCTTATCATTATGGGAGCTATTTTGAGAGCTACCCAGGGAAATCTTGCTTCCATTCCTGTAATGATATGTGAGAAATTATCAGGTAAAGTAAAAGAAAATAAAGGCTTTAAAGCCTATAAGATTACCTCTATGGATGAACCTTACGGAACAATTACAGATAAGAAGTTGTCAGACATTTCTGCTTCCAAATGGCGCGGAGAACCTGTATGGTGCGGAGCAGGAATTTTTGAGGATAATCATCTCATGGCAGTACAGGTAAAGAAATCGGACGGAAATAATAAACTTAAACTGACAGGTAAGATTGACAGAGATAAAGATGAATTTATCAGAAAATTCTTTGAAGCCCCTGGAGCAATATATGAAAAAGGTACTTTCACTGCAGAAAAAGTAAAGATTTCGGATGGGAAACTGGTGGAAAATGGCACGATGGAACAGACTGGAAACAGGTTTACCATGAGCCTTCCTTCCGGTATAACAATCAGTTACAGACCTTATGAGAAAAATTATTCTTATACTCATGATAAGCAGGTAAACTCTCTTGCCGTTCAGGGAGATATTGAAATAGTATCCAATCAGAGCTGTGACATAAAAAATCTTCTTTTCGAAGTGAGTAAAGCTCTGGGAGTAGAAATAAAAGAACCCCTGAAAGGTGAGATGGAACTTCTTTATCTTAAAAAGAATATCAGGGCAATGAAACTGGACGGACCCGAATACAGAGCGATGATGGAAAAATGGAAAGAAGAACCTGTTTCTCTTGAAACTCAGGTAGTAGCTCTGCTGGCTTATCTGAAGAAAGAAACTTCTGTTGACATGTGGAATCTTCCTTCCTATAAATGGGAGCCAGTGCAGGATAAGGTCTGTGATACACCGGGAGGAAAGCCTTACTGGACAGGGCTTTATTCCGATAAATATCTGAACGGAAATCTGAAGGATTTTAAGCTTGTACACAATAACTACAGCACCGATGAAGTACAGGCCATTCTGGATATATTTCGTGATACAGGGAGCCTTATTTCTACAAAAGATAGACAGACTTCTCTCGGTATATCGAACAGGGGGATTACTTCTGACAGAGATATGGATGTAGGAGCAGGGAATTATACATTTTTCCATCTTTCAAAATCTTCCAGCAGAGCTTCTCTGGTTCTGTCCAACAGACCTATGGAGAGAACAGACACTGTTATTCATAAAGTCGGAAAATTCGGTAAAGTAGGGGAGAAGGATTTTAATGATCGTATTACCATTGATAAAGCCCATCTTATGCCGGTATATGAAGTTATGGTAAAGGACGGAGTGGCTCTTGAGAAGTACCTGGAAAAGATAAATGTATCATCTGAAGAAAATAAAATCCTTCTTATAGAGGGTTTGAAATCTTACGGGATAACTTCTCTCAACGGAAAACCTCTGGAGGAAGTCATAGATGTATCACATTCCGTTCTCAAACATATTCATGATAAATCTTTACACAGAAAAAACAACAAAGGGATAACAAAATTTGACGATCTTCCCGCTGATATGACCCGGAGAAATGCAAACATAACCGAAACATCGGCATTGCAGAACATAGATGAAACATTCATGTCAGCAATAACTTCTGCCGGCTCCGAAGGTTATTCCTATTTTACTTCCAGTAATCATATAGAAGACGGTAATATTCTTCTGGAACAGAAAAAAGATACTTTTGTCATGAAGATGAAACTCGGTGAGTCCGGTAACAATAATGTCCTTGCTTTCTTTAAAGAAGCAGGTATTTCAGGTGAAAATACGAAAGAAGGATTACGCTATAGTTTTACAGACAGTAACGGACTGGAATATTCTTATTATCCCGTAACGGAAAATTATCACTGGAATCGTCCTTCAGAGTTCACAATCATTACCCGTAAATTACCTGAAAAAAGCAAGAAACTCCCTGAATGCGTGCCTCCTTATGCACTTCAGGGGCTTATGGCCGTTACTGTTAAAGGAAATAACTTTAATTCTGCAGACCTTTCAAATATTATAGAAAAAACAGGACACACACTTAATATAGATACAACTCCAGCTACAGAATCAGATGCGGAACTTACCTTTTTAAGAAAAATGGCTCTTCTCTACAGGGCTTTAGATAGGGATACATTGCTGTCGTGTCAGGATATGCCCCGGGAAGAAGAGAGGCAGTATCTTATAGATGTTATCTCTACCCGTACGGGAGTAAATGATATTACTCAACTATCTTCCTATGACCCTTTTCCGGAAATGGGTAATATGTATAAAAAAGACAGTTCTGTCCCGGTAAAAGGAGGATGGGGTTATTTTGAAGCTCCCCTTCTGGAACTTGAGCCTGAATTAAATAATTATTATCCTTTTACCTATTTACATGGAAATCTTAAAGAAATACTTTCTTCCATTCTGGATAAAGAAGGTCTGCTCTGTTCCAGAATGGAAAGAGAAAGACTGGGTGTCAATAAACAT
>JBEHWP010000148.1:0-10416 GCA_040217665.1 Vulcanimicrobiota bacterium | reverse complement strand
AAAATGAAAAAAGTTAATATAATTTTTGATGCCTGTGCTTTAATTGCTTTTTTAAATAGTGAACCAGGGGCAGATATTGTAGAGTCACTGTTGATTGATAGTAAGAATAAATGTTTTGTCCATGCAGTTAACCTGTGCGAGGTGTTTTACGAGTTTATCAGGGCAGGAGATGAAAATCTTGCTCAATCAGTTATTGACGGGATTCTTTTAATGGGAATTACTGTAAGGGAAGATATGGATACAGATTTTTGGAAACAAACAGGTCGTTATAAGGTAAAAGGAAGAATATCATTGGCTGACTGTTTCTGTATATCTCTTGCCAGTAGACTTGATGGAGAAATAATCACATCCGATCATCATGAATTTGAAGAGATTGTAAAAAGAGATATGGTAAAAGTAAGATTTATAAGGTAAAGAACATGCTTTACAATTTTAATAATATGCCAATCTATTAAGTAAAAAGGAATAGAAAAAGGAAATATTGAATCTGCGAAAAAGATGCTTCTTGCCGGCATATAGAGGAAAGAATTTGCCAGGATACTTGAGATAGGGGAGAATGAGTTTTAGAATGGGGTGATTGAGTGGAGAAATATTTATATAATGATAAGGCCTTATCTTACTTTCTAATTTTCCACACCTTTTTATTATAGCTCGAAATAATTTTTACTTCTTTAGTAGAATAAGTGATTTAAACGGCTTTTATTTTACACAGCCGGTGGGCGGGTTAAAATAGACAAAACCGGTAAAAAGATTTATAATAAAATGTGGAAAAAATATGTGAATAGTATTCGACTATTTAATGAAGGTGTGTATAATATGCAGCAGATAAATTTAAAACAAAGGATTTTGGAATTAGTTGAGTTATTGTCAGAGAATAAATTGAATGTACTGGTTCATTTTGCAAATTATTTAAAAGAAAAAGAAGAACTTGAAGAAATATTAAAATTACAGACTTCTTCGACCGGTTATAAAGAATGGTTAAGTGCTGAAAATGATATTTACGATGAGGTATTCAGTGATGAAATTCAGTAGAGGAGATATTATTCTCTGTAGAATTCCAATGATTTCAGAAGATTTCAAAAAAAATAAAGTGAGGCCTGCTTTAATTGTTTCGAAAAATTTAAACAATGATAGACTGGATGATGTTATTGTGGCCATATGTACGTCTAATATTTCCAGGCATAATGAAGGATCACAATATCTTATTGAAGGTGATGAAATTATCCGGACAGGTGTAAAAGTTACATCTGTAGTAAAATGTGAAACTCTTTTAACTATAAATAAATCTATGATTATTAAAATACTCGGAAGATTATCTGAAAAAGGATTTTATGCAATTAATGAGTGTTTAAATGATGCTTTAGAATTATAATTATAATCTGCATTAAAAAAGGAATAGAAAAAGGAATAGAAAAAGGAAAGATTGAATCTGCGAAAAAAATGCTTCTTGCCGGCATAGAGAGAAAAGAAGTTGCCAGGATACTTGAGATAGGTGAGAATGAGTTTTAGGGGCGTAATGCGTAATGCGTGACGGGAGGTTTGAGATGCATAACGTAAAGAATAAGTTAAAGACTCATAAAGACCTGGATGTATGGAAAGAGTCTATTAAACTGGCAAAGGAAATATATATTTTGACCGGGTTGTTTCCTGAAAAAGAGATGTATGGAATGGTAAGTCAGATGAGGAGATGTGCTGTATCCATATCTTCTAATCCTTTTTCCACACCTTTATATTATAGCTCCTTCCAGGGATATTATAAAGAAACGAAGGCTTTATGAAAAAAATAAGGTAAAGCATTACTGGATTGTAGATACTCAGGAGAAAGAGATTTATATTTATAAGTTACAGGATAATGGGAAATATGGAGATCCTGAAGAATATACAAAATCCGATAAGATAAAAGTTGAAGGTTTTGAAGGTCTGGAGATAGATTTAAGTCTGGTTTTTAGAACAGGAGTTAAGGAGAATCCAGAAAAGATTTAATAAAGGGGATTTAAAAAATCTCTTAAATCTTTTTCCTCCATTATCTTATTTTCTAATTTTTCACAACTTTAGTAATATATGTTATAATAGATATTAGAAAAGATTCAATGTTGAAGGAGGATTCTTATGCCTTCTCCTGTTTTAAATAAAATTCAACAAATGGTAGAACTTTTATCTTATCAGGAACAGCTTTTATTAATTGAATATCTTGCAAATCATCTGCAAAAAGTAAATATTCCTGGAAAATCCAATCTGGAAATTGAGCTTGCTCTAATGGCAGAAGATGTTGAGATACAGGCTGAATTAGAGAAAATTGATAAAGAATTTGTTTTAGCTGAAAATGATGGACTGGAAAATATATAATGATTCATCGGGGAGAAATTTACTTTATAAATTTAAATCCTGTAAAGGGGCATGAGCAGGGAGGAGAAAGACCGGTAATGGTTCTTTCCATTGATGCCATTAATAGTTTGCCACTGGTCATTACAGTAGTGGTTGGAACAAGTGGTAAAAATATATTACACGATTATCCGACAAATATTCGTGTCTCAAAAGAAGAAACTGGATTACCTTTGGAAACTGTATTTTTAGGCTTTCAGATTCGTTCTCTGGATTCACGGAGATTTCCTGAAAAGCCAGCAGGTAAAGTTGCCGGGGAAATCCTTGAGAAAATTGAACATACTGTTCGTTATTGCCTCGGACTTTAGCTTAATTATGAAATATCCGGAGGAGAATAAATGATTTTATTTGAAGAACTTAACAAAATATTCCGTACAGTCTTCGATGATGAAGATATAACAGTAAATGATGCATCTACGGCAGCCGATGTAGACGGATGGGATTCCCTGTCTCATGTTAACCTTATAATTGCTATAGAACAGAAATTTAAGATTAAATTTACTACAAAAGAACTTCTGACGTTTAAAAATGTGGGAGATCTCAGGAGAGCTATTGAGAGTAAAATCGTGACGCGTAACGCGTAACGCGTGACGGGAGGGAGATAATATGGACAGGAGAAATATTTTAATAAAGGAGATTGAATATATACCGGAACAGTATCTGGATTATATATTAACCTTTGTGGAATTTATAAAGATAAATAAAATAAAGGAAACGTTTGATATATCTCTTATGAGTGAATTTTCTTTAAAAAAGGACTGGTTAAAACCTGAAGAGGTTGAAACTGCTCTGCAAAATATAATTAAATATATACAAATATATTGACAAAAGCACTACAAATGATTAAAATAAAATTATTATGATAGTAGGAATAGGAAAATTATCAAAAGAATTAGGGGTATCTATAGACACCGTTAGAAGATGGGAAAGAGAAGGGAAATTAAAAGGAGAAAGGACTAAAGGTGGCCATAGAAGATATGAACTGGAAAAGGTTCTTTCCCGAATAGATAAAAGCTCAAAAGAAAAAATAACAGTTGGTTATGCAAGAGTATCAACAAGAAATAAACGAGAAGATTTAGAAAGACAAAAAAAGGTAATAGAACTTTATTGTGCAGCCAGAGGATGGCGTCACATTATAATTGAAGACACAGGTTCCGGTTTAAACTATAATAAAACTGGTTTAAAGGAACTCATAAAACTGATAGAAACCAATCAGGTAGAACGACTGGTATTGAATTACAAAGACAGATTACTGAGATTTGGCAGTGAAATAATATTTGAACTCTGTAAATATGAGAATGTAGAAGTAATAATTATAAATGACCGTGAAGAGAAAAGCTACGAAGAAGAACTTGTAGAAGATGTTCTGTCAATAATAACAGTTTTTTCGGCAAAACTATATGGAAGTAGAAGTCAAAAAAATAAAGTTATTATAGAAGAGAGCAAAAAGATGTTTCTTTCGGAGAAAGCCAATGAAAGAGAAGAAAGAGGTAAAACAAACAGTAAAGCAATACTGCCTGGACATAGACGAAAAAAGCTATAATGAAATAACCCTGATAGCCTGTCGCCATAGTAAAGTAAGGAATTATGTTTATGGAAGATATGGAAGTATAAAAGGGTTATTTTATTTAAAAAACCATAGGAAAAAGATAAGGGATGGGTGGGTTAAAAATGGTTTTGCTAAGAACTGGTCAATACCTTCCAGACACTGGAAAATCGCTCTTGATAGTGCCATAGGAAATATAAAAAGCCAGTGGTCTAACTGTAAGAATAAGATAAAAAAAGCAGTATACAATAACAGTAATCTGGAAAAAGATGAGAAATTTTATATATACTACATATTGAAATCAGATTTATTACTTTATTCTATTCTCACAGGTAAGGATTTTAAGAAACCGAAAAAGCTAAAAGCAATAAAGATAAAAGAGAGCTATGTTCATAATCTTATAAAAAGATATGTAAGAAAACATAAAGGGAAAAAACCTCACTCAAGAAAAGCAAGAAGTTTTGAACTTGACGAGAGTATGTACCGATATGAAAAAGAAGAAGAGAGAAATTTTTTATATATACAGGGACTGAAAAAAGGAGAAAGAATAAAATTACCTCTCACAGATGACAGGCAATTTAAAGGCACTTTAAGAATAGTAATAAAATCAAAAGAAAGAATAGAAATTCATCATTGTGTAACAGCAAAAATAAAGAAAATCAGTGAAGAAGAAAATACAATGGGTATAGACAAAGGATACAACTGTTTAATAGCCACAAGCAAAGGAACTTTTTACGGCTCTGAATTGAATAATTTCTTATCAGAAGAAACAGAAAGACTGAATGAAAAGAACCGGAAAAGAAATAAATTAAGGTCACTCTTAAAAAAGAACATAGAAAAAGGAAATACAGCAAAAGCCGGAAGGATATGTAAATACAATCTTGGTAACAGGAAATACGTGAGAAAAAAAGAGAAAGTCCGTTACAGACTTGAAAGTTATATAAACAGGGAGATTGGAAGATTCATAACAGAGGAAAAACCATCTGAGGTTGTAATGGAGAATTTAAATTTTACAAACTGGAGAGAGAAATTGCCGAAGAAAATAAAGAGGCGTTTGTCACGGTGGGTAAAAGGTTATATACGGGAGCGATTGGAATATAAATTCAGTCTTAAAGATATAAGGTCAGCAGTTGTAAATCCAGCATATACATCACAAATCTGTAGTAAGTGCGGATGTTTTGGTCTTCGTACATACGACAGATTTTACTGTCCTTATTGTGACAGGGTTGTACATGCAGATTACAACGCAGGAAAGAATGTCCTGGCAAGGAGAGATGATAAAGAAATCACTCTCTATACACCTTATAAGAAGGTAAAAGAGATACTCCTTGCAAGATGTTCTACGGTTGTGGGTAGTCCTTATGGGATGACTGGCTCAACCAGGACTCCAGATACTGTTATCAGTCAATCGGAGAGCGAATTACAGAAAAATCTATCCATAGATTTACATAGTTTGTCTAAAGGTTTGAATAGATTTTCCTGACCAGGGTATTAAAAAAGCATATCCACATATTACAGATGATGATGTGAAGGCCTGCTCATCGTTGACAAAACTAAATATTAACATATAATTATAGTTAGAGGTGATTTAAATGAATATATCCATAACAAAAATCGTTGAAGTAAATAATAAAAATTATGAAGTCATCTTACATCCTGATCCAGAGGACGGAGGATTTTTTGTTGAATGTCCTGAATTAGATTGTGTTTCCCAGGGAGACGATGAAGAAGAAGCTACCTGGATGATTAAAGATTCCATTGAAGGACATTTAGAAATATTACAAAACAGGAAATTAACCTGTATTTAATATGGGTAAATTAAATAATTTAAAACCTGAAAGAGTAATAAAGGCTTTTGAATCTGCTGGATGGGAAAGGGTAAAAAAGAAGAGTGGAACAAGCCATGTTAAATTAGAAAAAGAAGGTCATTCTAAAATTCTCTCTATAGCTGTCCATAAGGGAAAAGATATAAGCCAGCTGTTAATAAAAACTGAAATTAAAAAAGCAGGTATAAACCAACGTATCATTATAATGATGTATAAACATCCATATGGCTCCTATATGGTTTTCAATCTTTTTTGAAAAAGAAAGAGTTTTTCTGACTAACCGGGATACCCTTTGCCTCATTGTGCAATTAAATCTTTCGATATAACTCGTTTTTCCACTTTCCTTACTACTTATTTAGGACTACCAGAAGATTTATTATCAAGAGATGAGAAAATTTGAGGAGGTGATTGGAGTGCCTTATGTAACAACTTTTGAGCGATTACAGGTCTCTATAGGCATCTTTCCTTAAAATAACTTCAGTTATTTTAATAAGCTTTTCTTTTCTGTCTATGTCATAACGAACTCTATAATTACCTGCTTTTATTTTACCACTATCTCTATGACCTGATAAAGCAGTAATCGGAGCTTTCCCCTGTCTTAATAATTTAATTTCCTGTTCTACCCTCTTCCTTGTGTCTCTATCAAGCTTTTTTATATCTTTCTTAGCCGACTTCATTACTATTACCTTCATTATCAAGCTCCTTCATTACCTCATCAAAGTCCTGATATTCACCTCTGGCATATTCCTGACGGCCTCTTTCTATTGCCTCTATATCTTCAGGGGTTGGATCTTCTTTCGGTGCATTATCATGGGCTTTAATAAAGTTATCCCACTCTTTATCCTCCTGCCTGACCTTACAGTAATCCTTAATTATTTTTAAAATCAAAGATTGCATAGTAGTTTGTTCTTTTAAAGCCTGCATTTTAATTTCATATCTTAATGCTTTGGGTACCTTTACGTTAATAATCCCTTCAGTTTCTTTTATTTTAGGCATAAAATATCACTCCTTTTAGTATAAATATAACACCTATAATTAATATAGTCAATCTTTTATTTACTCCTTTTTCTCTAAATAATATCTTTATAGCTTTATGGTGAGGAAGAAAAGTGTGGACACCTTTAAAAATGTTGGAGACCTGAGGAGGGCGATTGAAAGTAAAATCGTGATGCGTGATTCGTGATGCGTGATGGGATATGATTTCACATTTTACATTCAGGAGAAAATATTGAACGGTAAAATGCACCGATCACATCTTTTTGTATATATTTATAGCTCTATAAAATTTTACACGTATATTTTCAGAAGGTTGAATAGATTTACCTATTATATAAAGTTTGTAGTTATTCCAAAGAATATTCTTCATGAGTTTATACCTTTCGTATCACTATATGTTTCAATAATTTCTTAATAACACAATAATATTCTGTATCATGATATGTTACAGAAATAAGAGAAAAAAATACTGGCTAAAGCCAGTAAAAAAGAAAGAAAAAAATATGTATTTCATCAAAAATGAGAACCGGAATTTGCTTTTTAACAATGGAAAAATTAAGAAGAAGTTCCTGAATGGAAGAAAAACATTTAGATTTAAACCTGAAGCCATTACCGCCGAGAGCAGTATTGAGCTGATAGTAAAAATCACATGGAGAGACAGAAGATAGAGGGAAATAAACGGTTTTATAAAACTCAGGCTTGAGTTCCTCAATGAATGCTCTGAGAGCAGTAGTTTTACCGACTCCGGGAGAACCAGTAAGAAGAAAAATACCTCTTGTTTGCTTTATAAATTCCATTATACTTTGCGCAATTTCCTCCTCCGCATATGGGACAGCTTTCTTTAAATTCCTCTTATGAGGTAAGAAGAGGTTTACTTCATAAAGATTTAAAAAATGCCATTAAGAGGTTAGATAGTTTAAAAGAAACATTAATCTATCTTCCTATTACCACAGATGTTATGTTAAAATCTGCAGAATTATGGGCTGAGAGCAGAAAACATGGAATTCCCACTTCCAGAGAGGTGATTTCACAATGCCAGTGTTAAAACTAACAAACGAAAGGAATCATTGCGTTCTTTTGTAAGAAATTTTCCTCCAGATGTTATCAGGATTAATATCTTACTTTCTAATTTTCCACACCTTTATATTATAGCTCCGTATAAATTTTTTATTTACTTCTGTTGAGTGCCACAGGAATACTATGTTATAATAAATATATTAGAAAAGTTTAAATCTTGAATGAGGATTTTTATGCCTTCTTCCGTTTTAAATAAAATTCAACAAATGATAAATCCTCTAAGCATCACTGTCAAAATGGCATAAGCATCTTCAGGAGAACCTGGAAATAGTAGAATAGTTTAAGCAATATGATGAAATCCATAGAAGAAATTCTAAAAAGAAATAAAATCAGAGACTATCTTATTTTACCTCCTTATTTCGATTCTCATCTTTATATATCGCCATTCTGGAAAACAGGAATTTTCATAATAATTTTAAATACCATTGTCATGCTACTTGGACTTGTAAATCCCTATCTTACCAAACTTGTTATTGACAGAGTCTATATAAATAAAGATGTGAAATTATTTATAACCCTGCTTATTATAGGAGGTATCTTTTTTATCCTGAATAATGTTATAGGGGCGTTGGCGAACTATTTTAAAATATCCATGCAGACAAATATAAAATATAATCTCACCATGAAAGTATTCAACAAACTTCAGACACTTCCCTACAGTTATTTTCAGAACAGTTCTTCAGGACAGAATCTCTACAGGTTTAACTATGATATTGAAAGTGTTTCATCTCTTGTTTCCGATGTTTTTCCTCAAATTATACAGCTTGTATTCCGTACTGTAGCAGTCTTAGGAGTCATATTCTATTTAAACTGGAAGATGGCCGTCTGTTCATTAATTTTAATGCCTCCATTTTATTTTATAACCTTTTATTTAAATCGAAAGCTGAAGAAAAAACGGAAAGAGTATATAGAGATAAATCAGAAAGTTTTTACCAATCTCCAGGAGATGTTAACTCATATACCTCTGATAAAAGCCTTTAGAAAGGAAAGACATAAGAAAAGACAGTATGTGAAAATACTTATAAAAAATATAAGAATTAACCTGAACCTTCAGAAATGGCAGGCAGTTGTATCAAATATCAATCTCATAAGTTCCCGTTTATTTCTCGGTATTATACTCTTATATGGCGTTTACCAGGTAATAAAAGGAGAATTACCTTTAGGAAGCCTTATTGCCATAGGAATGTATCTCAATCAACTATCAGGGTTTCAGGGAAATGTTTCAAATTTAAGCCAGCAGGTTTCATTCAGTTTTATCTCCTGTGAAAGACTTGGCTGTATATTAAATTCAGAAAGTGACGAAACAGAGAAAAAAGATGCCATAGTTTTAAATAATTTTAAAGGTAAAATTGATTTTAAGGATGTATCTTTTTATTATACAGAAGAGAAAATGATTCTTAAAGATCTGAGTTTTTCTATAAGAGAAGGCACATGCATAGGTCTTGTAGGACCGTCTGGTTATGGCAAAACAACAATTGTAAATCTACTTTTAAGATTTTACAGACCTTCGGACGGAGAAATCATTTTAGATCGGATTAATATAAATAATATAGAAAAAAAAATATTTTACAATCATATAGGAGTGGCACTTCAGAATTCATATCTATGGGATGATACAATAGAGAATAATATAAAATTCGGGAAAAGCAATGCCACAGATGAAGAAGTTGTAGAAGCAGCGAAAGTAGCATGTATTGATGAGTTTATAGATAAACTGCCAGATGGCTATAAAACTTTTATAGGAGAAAATGCCTGTAAAATCTCTGAGGGACAGAGGCAAAGAATATCCATTGCAAGGGCAGTTATTAAAAAGCCGGCCATCTTAATACTTGATGAAGGGCTTTCTTCTGTAGATGCAGGGACAGAAGATAAAATAATTAATAATATCAAAAAATTCCTTAAAGAAAGTACTGTAATAATTATATCTCACAGGCTTTCTACAATGAAAAAGGTGGATTTAATATACTTCCTTATGAATCCTGAGAAGATTTATGTAGGAACCTATGATGATATGGTAAATAATAATATTCATTATCAAAGTTATCTGAATTTGTATGGCCCCGAAAGATGAAATGGAGTTTTACCTATGTTGTTAAAATAAATTTTATAAAATTTCTGATTATTGTCTATATTTTGAATTAATATATTGCAGAAGTTATTATAAAATGCTAGAATAAATTTCATTTATAAAGGTTATGCGAATTATGGAAAGGAATAGGTTATAATATACCTGTAGCAAAAAATGTCAAGTGAATACGTAAAAATAAAAGAGTTTGAAGTGATGCCGGGACTATTTCTGGAAGGTAAGATAGATATTACTTATCGTTGTAACAATAAATGCCGTCACTGCTGGGTGAATATTCCACCGGATTCTGAAGAAAGAGAAAAAGAACTTACCTTTGATGAAATAAAACAGATAGTAGACGAAGCAAAAGCTATGGGATGTTATAAATGGTTTATTTCAGGGGGAGAACCTATGTTAAGAGAGGATTTCCCTGAGATATTTGATTATATTACTGCTAATTCTATGTCCTATTCCATTAATACAAACGGTACTTTAATTACTCCGGAAATAGCCGGTCTTATGAA
>JBEHWP010000147.1:0-10452 GCA_040217665.1 Vulcanimicrobiota bacterium | reverse complement strand
ATTAAAAGTCTTTACGAAAGAAAAGCATAAGTGATATAATTAATAAAAAAACATAGTCATAATTACTATAATTTGAGGAGAGAAACAGTGTTGTTTAAAAAAGGATTTTCCTTCATAGAATTACTGCTTGCCGTAGTACTTCTCGGCGTCATCATTGTAACAATTCTTGGCGTCTTCGTTCATGGTCTTCATGCTATAAAAAAAAGTCGTTACCGCGTAATAGCAGTTAATATTGCCAATAAAAAATGTTCTGAACTGAGATATCTATTTCTGAATAACGGAGACCCCATTGCTGCAGATAATATTAAAAATAATATATACGGAACAGACAGTGTTGATAATGAGTTTAAATGGGACAGCGGCAATGTAGAGGTCACTGGAAAAGAAACTGTAGATAATATACCTTACAACTTCATCATAAATATATCACAGGAAGGTTCAACAGATACAAAAGGTATAATATTACTCTTAAAAAAAATAGATATAGAAGTAAACTGGAAAGAAGTGGAAGGTACCCGTAATGTTAAAATATCGACTTATCTCTCGCGACCGCCTGTATTGTAGCTTTCCGCAAAATATTTCAGGGAATACGAAAGGTTACAATTTACTGGAACTTACTATAGGAATAGCAATATTTTTCTTATTTATGACAGGTATTTACAGCAGTTTTGATGTAGGACTTAAAAGCTGGCAGATAGGAAATACCAGATCTGAACTCCAGCAGAGTGCGGAAGTTGCCATGAAAAGATTGCTGAGTGAACTTATTATAAGCACTCCTGTTTCAATACAGATGTCACCTGATAAATACATAGCCTTCGAATCTCCGGTTAATCCGGTAGAGGCAAAATTTGAAAGAGATGAATCTGACCTGGGAATACCTCTCTGGCAGAATCATATTATCTATTATGTGTTACCTGAAGATGGTGACAGTACAAAATATATTCTTTACAGGAATTTTCAGACAAGGACTCCCAGCCGTACACCTCAGAAAATTCTTAATCCGGAACTTATGTGTCTTTCCAAAGGAAGTGCTAACATTAAAGTTCTGGCCAGGAATTTAAGTGGTGTCAAATTTGAAAAAAGCGGTAATGTTATAAATATAACCTTTAAATATAAAAAAAGAATTGCTTCAAATGCCAGTGTGGCTTTTTCTTCCGGAGGTGATAAAAATAAAGGGATTGAAGAACTGGAAATAAAAAACTCTGTTGAACCAAGAAATTGAGAAAGGCGGTGCTATTTATGAATATAGAAAAATCTAAAAAAGGAATGGCTCTTGTAACTATTTTACTGCTGACAGTATTACTTACTATAATGACTGTTTCAATGGTATTTATAAGTACCCAGCATCTACGGCTTATGGGAAATGTAGAAGGTTACGACATATCCCTTAAAGCTGCAGAGGCAGGTGCGGAATATGCCTTTGCACAACTCAATTCAAACCCTTTATGGGGAGATCCGAATACACCTGATGTGAATAAGACCCTGAGTAATGGCAGCAAGTTTTATATTACTTTCAAGCCCGGTAATGACTATTACTCTTATAATAATTTAATGAGTACAACCGCCCATAACCGAGCAGGTGTTTTACAGGGTAAAGTTCCTGCTTACACGGCTGAAATCATCTCTATAGGAGAATCTCCCGGCAAGATAAAAAAAATACTCAGAGTAGTTTTTATCAGAGATGACCGTATACCGGCAAATGTGCTTGCTAAAGGAAAAATTTTCTGTAAGTCCGGTAAAATAGCCTTTACAGGTGAAGATGCAAATGAACCGGGATGGGTTTACAGCCAATGGAAGGATCCGAATGATGACCCGAATGATTACAGCATATACAGTGATGAATTAACTCCCGCTTCTACAGTTGATGCTAAAGGGGGCATAATATCAAGCAGAGGAAAAATAAAACTGAATATAGCTAAAGAGGGAGATGTATATGTAGACGAAAATACGGCAAAAAAGGTGGAAGGAACAGATATTGATATAAACAAGATGTTAAAAGAAGCATCTTCTGCAGATAGTACCATAAAAACCAGTCATTCTTATCGTGTAACAACCTTTAATGGAATAAAAGATAATAATGATATTATGAAAAGCTTTATCAATATTAAATACGGCCGTGCAAAGGATCAGCTTCTGTCTCTCTGTTATCCTGCAATAAAATCCGGTTCTCCCGGCGGTTCAGGTGATGTATGCTATGTAAGTAAAGGAATATCAAGTGCAGATTATACTGTTTCAGGAGAACAGGAATCGTGGTTCAGCACGAAGACAGGTAACGGGAAGTCATGGAATCAGATATCTGCCAGTGCCTCAGGAGTAGAAAATTATGAAAAATTCAGTGCTTCCCAGGTTTACGATCCTAACGGAGAACCTGCAGGATGGGAATGGAAATCAGACGGTGTAAGCAGCAGAGCTCTTACCACTGACGGTATGTCTTTCAGTCTTACAGAAGATAAAATAAGCGGCCAGAGCTTTTACTGTATTAAAGGGAAATCACATATATTCGATCAGGAAATAGGTCTTGTAAGAATCGGTTCGGGAGGAGTTCCATGGCCTCCTGAAACAGGGAGCGGAATTTATGATATTGTAAAAAACAACACCCTCTTCGCAGAAGAGGGAAAAACGATGGACGGTTTCAGTGTTAATAAAACCGTTTCTGATGACGAAAAGGTTGAATATTCAGTATGTCTTCAGAGTGATGTATATGCAGATGTACAGACTCCGTCAGAAGCAGATTATGCCCTTACCTGTAATGATGTACAGGATAAAGCCTTTTCAATAAAAAGAGAATATTCTATGGATAATAATCTTACAGGAGAGATGGTTCTCAACACATCACTGGATATGAATGGCCACAATCTATATTCCGGCGGTCATACTTCACTTGGTTTGCTGATTGAAAACAATAAGAACGAAGGCGGAATGGTTGTATCAGGAGGTAAATTAAATTATCTTTACGGATATGAGGGAGCAAATCTTATAGCAGTCAGTAAAGATGATCTTTATCTGCCTACATCAAATGAATCAAATAAATATAATTTGAAAGGTTATTTATATACTGATAATGATCTTGTTATAGAAGCTATAAATGACAAAGTCAATTTAAAAACCACCGGTTCAATTGAAACAGCAGCGGGAGGAAGGGTTATCACTACAAATTGTCTGATAGAAAGAGATGAACCTCTTAAAAACGTGAATAATCAGACTTCGAAGGAAGAACTGCAGTGTGAAGGGCTGCCATTTATTGAAATAGATAACGGAAGCACTTTTATGATACCTGACAGGGCTGTTAAAATGAATTATACCAATGCATCAGGCACATTATCAACGGAGATTGATTTAACAGGTTATCAGGTAAGTTATGCTACCGATATGTCCGGCAATGTTTCAATAGAGAAGGTTTATAAAGCACATACACTAACCTGCACATCACCTCCCTATGAAACTATACAAACATACGTAGAACTTCCTTATAATAGGGAAATAATTACCTTTCCATCAGATCCCAATGTATCTTACCAAGGAGAACCTGTAAGTATGGCAGATATAAACTGTTCCGGCGGCGATCCGAACGAGGTCATTGCAAATATAGGACAGCTTTTATATGATAATTACAGGCATTCGGAAGTTAAACTGACAGGCCAGATTGTAACCAATAATGAACGGACAGGCAATCAGGATAATAATGGCGATATGAATATAATAATAGATCCGGGACAACAAAGTAAATTTAACAGTATAAATGATATAGTGGATATATCGGCTCTGGTAAATGCCAGACAGGAGAATTTTACAATAAGACGAATGTGCTGGGAAATTATAAGATAGTGAATGGTGAGTCGTGAGTCGTGAATAGTGAGTGGTAACCGGTCACTGCTCATTATTTTTTGTAGGAATTTTTATATAAAGATTGAATCTTACTCAAGATAATCTCGTGACGCGTTACGCGTAACGCGTGACGGGAGCAAATTTTTTTTGATTATACTCAGGTCAAAAGGAGATATTATTATGTTTAATACAAATGGGGATATGAATGCCGAAGAATTTCGCTCTTACGGCCATAAAGTAATTGACTGGATTTCCGATTATCTGAAAAATACCGACAAATATCCCGTAATGGCTCAGGTAAAGCCGGGAGATATTAAAGAGAAACTTCCTGTCAGTCCACCTGAAAAGCCAGAAAAGATGGATGATATATTAAAAGATTTTCAGGACATCATTCTGCCCGGAATAACCCACTGGAATCATCCGGCATTTTTCGCCTATTTCTCCATAACAGGCTCCGCCCCCGGCATTCTGGGTGAAATGCTCTGTTCTGCTCTGAACGTAAACGGTATGCTCTGGAAATCTTCGCCTTCTGCTACGGAACTTGAAACAGTAGTCCTTGACTGGCTGAGACAGATGATAGGACTTCCGCCGGAATTTCAGGGAATAATCTATGACACTGCCTCTGTATCCAGTATGCATGCCATTGCTGCGGCAAGAGAAGCCATCGGATTTAACGTAAGAGAAGAAGGACTATGCGGCCGCCCCGATATGCCACGGCTCAGAGTGTATATATCTGAACAGACCCATTCTTCAGTGGAAAAAGGGGCAATCACCCTGGGTATAGGCCGGAACAATGTCAGGAAAATACCTGTAGACGACCGGTTCCGCATGAGACCCGATAAGTTACGGGAAGCCATAGAGGAAGATATTAAAGAAGGTTACAGGCCCTTTTTCGTAACTGCCACAATAGGCACTACTTCCACAACAAGTATTGACCCTGTCCCTGCCATAGCAGATATAGCAAAAAAATACAATCTCTGGCTTCATGTCGACGGTGCTTACGGAGGTTCTGCAGCAGTCGTGCCTGAGATGAAATGGATCATGGAAGGGTGTGACAGGGCAGATTCAATGGTGGTAAATCCCCATAAATGGCTTTTTACTCCCTGTGATATAAGCGTTTTTTACTGTAAGAGATTTGACACATTAAAACAGGCTTTCAGCCTTGTGGCAGAATATCTGAAGACTTCAGAAGACAGCGCAGTGAGAAATTATATGGATTACGGCGTTCAGCTCGGAAGAAGATTTCGTTCACTGAAACTCTGGATGGTCATAAGAACCTTCGGTCATGAAGGACTTGCAGAGAGACTGAGATTTCATATGGAACTTGCGAAAAAAGTGGCTTCATGGATTGAAGACGATGAGAATTTTGAGATTATGGCACCTGTTCCTTTCAGTACCGTATGTTTTCGCGCGAAGCCGAACCATATGGATGAAGAGAAACTGAACCTGTTAAATGAAACCCTCATGGAAAATGTTAACAGAACAGGAAAAGTCTTTTTCTCCCATACGAAATTAAATGGTAAATTTACGATCAGAATGGCCATAGGCAATTTAAAGACTACTGAAGAACATGTAAAACAGGCATGGAATCTGGCAAAGGAAGAGTTAAAGAGATTAATTTAAAAAGTGAAAAGTGAAAAACTTATTTTTCACTTTTCACTACTCACTTTTCACTGACTTTACTCCACAAAACCTCTTATCGCCTTCTCTATATAACCGGTCTCATAAATGCATGACAGATGGCCGTTGCCGCTGTCATAATAAAAACACTGGCAATCTTCAATGAACTTCTTTGCCTCTTCTGCCTGGGGCCTTGTGAACATAAGATCTGAATCATCTATTATCATCAGGGTCTTTGCTTTAATTTTTGCCAGAGCATCTTCCAGACTTTCAGAACCTTCTCTCAGGTCATACAAAATATTTGCCTTTGCTATATACATATAGGAATTTGCGTCAAAAAACTGCATCCTCCCGAGGACAATATTCTCAATCTCTTTTTCCACAAGAAATTTACCATGAAAACTTCTATAAGGGTTTTCATATTTTTTGAATTCAGGGTCAGCAAATTTCCGGCCGAAACTTTCTTCTGCCCATTTATCCGTCCTGGTTGCTACGAGAAGATTTTTAAAGGCAAGCAAAAGGCCCCTCTGAGGAGGCTTTTTATCGTAATATGCCCCTCCCCTCCAGTCAGGGTCAAGCATGATTGCATCGATACCGAGCTGATTGGGAACCATGATACCAAAGGGCCTTATCATTGGAGTGGCAGCTACAGATATGATTTTTTCCACATCATCAGGGAAAAACCTTCCCCACATGAAAGACTGAAGACCACCCATGGACGGCCCTGCCACAAGTTTCAACTTTTTTATTCCCAGACTGTCCAGTAATTTTCTCTGAAGCCTTACTACATCTTTAATGGTAAATATAGGGAAATACATGCCATATTCTTTTCCAGTTACAGGGTTTATGGAAGCAGGCCCTGTAGTTATGACATTGGGATTATAGCAATTTATATTTGACAGCACATCTGAACTTATGACAAAATATTTATCTGTGTCTATGGCTTTACCGGCACCTACAAGGTTATCCCACCATCCGGGAACAGGTTCGTTTTCTTTATATTTTCCTGCTACATGACTTGTGCCGGTAAAAAAATGGCATATCATAACAGCATTATCTTTTTCTTCATTTAATATTCCATATGTTTCATAACCTATTTTTACCGGTATAGATACATCTGCTTCTTCGAAATAAAATTCATCGAGAGAAAAACACTTCTTTTCAACAATCATCCATGGAAACTCCTTTCAAAATCAGTATAAAAATTTAAAATTACTATAACATATATAAAGCTCTTTTGACAATAAATTGAAGTTATGTTATGATAAAATATATGAAAATTATAGTTATATGCAACTGACACTTCTTATGTAATTCGGCTTTGACTGATAATTCCAGTCATCATATAAATGATTTTCATATGGTTTAAGGAGTTCTTATGGATACAGGCTCACTGAATGTATGTGGTCTGTGCTGTACAAAACTAGAGAACTGCAGTGTTATGGCAGGACATGACAGAATCCTTGATAATATAAATATCCATATCCATTGCGGCGAGTTTACGGCACTTATCGGACCAAACGGAGCAGGAAAAACAACCCTTCTGAAAGTTATTCTCAGAGAAATCCCCTTTACAGGGAAATTGCATTTTATGGATTCCGTAAAAGCCAGACCTGATAGACCTGTAATAGGATATGTACCTCAAAAGCTGGATTTTGATCTCACCTCTCCTGTTACAGTTCTTGATCTTTTCAGTTCATCACTTAACAGTCGTCCTTTATGGCTTGGTTATCGGGGAAATATAATTAAAGAAGCAAAAAAGATGTTAACCATAGTAGAGGCAGAACATCTTATAAATAAAAAAATCGGATATCTTTCAGGAGGTGAACTGCAGAGAGTACTTCTGGCACTTGCTCTCAGCCCGGTGCCACATCTTCTGCTACTAGATGAACCTGTGTCAGGTATGGATCTGTCAGGTATTGAAATATTTTATCGTATGCTCTCCAGAGTCAGACAGAAATATGATCTTTCCATTATATTTATTACTCACGATATACTGGGAGTAGCTAAATTTGTAGACAGAATAATATTTCTTAACCGTACTATAATATGTGAAGGAACACCTAAAGAAGTTTTTGCAAACAATATGTTTCAAAAAACCTTTAATATTAATAATATACCGGACAATTTACCTGATCGAATACTGAGAACTAGAAATAAAAAATAACAGATCTGGATAAATAATATGGAATTATGGTATCGTTTGGTTGAATTATTGCCCTTTTCATGGGTAGAATTTAATTTCATGAAAAATGCCCTTCTGGCAGTCATTTTGCTATCTTTTCTCCTTGGCCATTTAGGTGCTATGGTAATAAACCGTCAGATGGCATTTTTTTCCGATGCCATAGGCCATGCAGCACTTACAGGCCTTGCCATAGGAGTTATAATGGGATTTAATGAACCGCTGTGGGCAATGCTTATTTTTTCTGTTATACTATCACTGTGTATAACATGGCTCCGGAAAATCAGCTTCGGTTCAGCAGATACCATTATAGGACTTTTCATGGCTTTCTCCATGGCTCTGGGAGTAGTAATTCTTTCCAGAGGAGGCAGTTTTAATAAATATTCAAAATATCTCATAGGCGATATACTCAGTATAACAAAACATGAAATAATCGGTATTATTTTAATAATCATACTCATGTTAATCTTCTGGATCTTTTATTTTAACAAACTCTTTCTCATGAGTATAAACCCGTCCCTTGCAAAAAGCAGGGATATAAATATATGGTTTCTGGATTTTCTTTTTTCTTCACTCGTTGCCCTGATGGTAACGCTGAGTATTCAATGGATCGGTCTTCTGGTCATAAACTCCCTTTTAATATTACCTGCATCAACAGCCAGAAATATCTCAAGAAATTCCTTTCAATATCTCTGGTTTTCTGTAGTAATAAGCCTGATTTCCTCTTTAAGCGGTCTTGTGGCATCTTTTTACTGGGGCACTGCGACAGGTGCCACTATAGTAATCTTTGCAATGGCTTTATTTATCATATCACTGGTCTTCAAAGTCAAATTCAATAAATCATAATAGTCTTGTCGCATAACGCGAAGTAAGATAATCTACAATACATATAGTTCTTTCTAACTAGTCCTCCAGTAAAAAAGAATAATAATTTCTATAGTTATATTGATTTTAGAACTAATCATATTCAATAAAAAATACTTCTCCTGTACAAAAAAACTGGTTTATAAGGAGAATAGTAAATTTATTTTTTCACTGTTATACTGGAACATAAGTAAATTAGATTTTGCAGGGGAGAATGCTCTATGTTAGATCACTTACTGTTACACAGCGTTTCAATAACAGGTATGTTAAATAATGTTCTTCATATGGCCCCGAGAGAAGCATCATGGATAATATTTCTGTCAGGATTATTAGTAGGAATAGTAAAAATAAACGAATTATATGAATCTTAATTTTTTTACTATCCTGGAGATACCACTTCCGCAGTCAGTTAATTATATATAGTTCCTTCATTTATTTCATCTGATCAATAGAATCACACAGTGCTATAAGGCCGAACTTTAATTTAGCTTTCTTCAGGGTTCTAAATTCAGTATCAGGCACCACTGTAAAGTGAGACTCATTTTTCGAGAAAAAATGATATGCTTCAGGAGGAATGTTTGCAGTAAATGCTTCCACCTGCCATAGAGTTGTAATAATTTCACCGAGAAATCCGGATACTATTTCCTGTCCTGCAATAAGTTTTGCTTCACTGGAAGGATAAATTATGGCAGGAGCAAGTCCTTTATCATTAAAAATATAACCTTCTTTTTCCATTTCTTTCCTGATAGCTTTGATGTCTTCAGCTGACAGTTCTTCAGATGCTTCGATTGCATTTTTAGAAACAATTACTGTACTGTCTTTCGGTTCTTCCATTGTTTTTTCTTGCACCCTGGAAGTTGTATTCTTGTGAACCCCTTTTGTACCGCTTAATTTTTCAATCATCACCATTACCCTCCCTTCTATTCCAGCGTTTAATTTTCTTTTGATGGTAACTACTACAAATATTAATTATATGTAAGCGTTCAGCTATCAGCAGACAGCAGTCAGCTTTTACAGGAATTACATAATAAATGTCGTTAAATACTTTTTCAGACCGATTTACACAATCAGGCTTTGTAAGTTTTAGCTTATAGCTGATAGCTAACTGCTGAACGCTTACAATTATATATTATATGATTACTCACTCTTATTCAACTATTATTTGTTAATTAATTGTTAACAAATTTTTCGAATTATTCTAACCGAATTTATTTGAGTTTTCCGCTATAACCTTCAAGTCTTAAAAGCTTTTCTTTCAGGTGTAAATTGCTCTCTGTTTTACCGGCATATCCCGTAAGTTTTCCATCTGTTCCTATGACTCTGTGACATGGAACTACAACAGGGAAAGGATTGGCACGATTGGCTCCTCCTACTGCTCTTGAAGCTTTCGATTTTCCTATCTTTTCTGCTATATCTTTATAGGTTCTTATTTCTCCGTAAGGAATTTCTCTGAGAGTCTTCCAGACAGAAAGCTGAAAATCTGTACCTTTCATATCCAGCACAATGGTAAAATCCTTTAGTGTTCCATCAAAATAAGAGATAAGCTGTTTTACCACTCTCTCATTCTGTTCGTAATTCTCTACTCTTTCAAATGATGGGTAATATTTTTTTATCCATGCAAAAAAATCTTCCTCTCCTTCTCCACCTCC
Source organism: Vulcanimicrobiota bacterium (assembly GCA_040217665.1). Lineage (GTDB taxonomy): Bacteria > Vulcanimicrobiota > SpSt-956 > SpSt-956 > JAKJGF01 > CALARM01. Next base: position 312 of record JBEHWP010000147.1, on the reverse strand, counting down.
GGTAAGGCTTATCCTGCAGAGACCTCTGTCAGAAGAAGCGATAAAAATTTTCCCTATTTTCGAATCAAAATTCGTATAAAAAATTTTATTCATAAATTACTCATCTCCTCTGTTATTTGTAATGAATCTAACTATAATTTATAACAGAATTTAATAATACATGCAACAGAACCTTAGTACCGCTCCAGATAAGTTCATACCCATTTCTAAAACCTGTCCCTGTCCGGACTCTTCCGGAAAAGATATGATCCTGTTGCGTGGCAAACTGGTTTTGCAGACTGTTAATATTTTGCGTCTATATAATTTATAACT
>JBEHWP010000146.1:0-10611 GCA_040217665.1 Vulcanimicrobiota bacterium | reverse complement strand
ATAAAAATTTCGTTGCTCCCGGAGGTCTTAAAGTAGGAGCCAGTGCAATGAAAATTCAGGAAAAATACAAAGATCAAATAGATAAGAAATATTATATTATGCAGAAAAATGACCTTGGTGGCAGTGATATAATATTCCCCCGTATAGGCATAGGATTTATGGTTAAATCAGATGCAAAAGCAGGTGACGATCTTATTACGAACATAATGATTTTAGAAGCAATACCTGATTGGACTCAGAAATAGTCAACATGCGGGCTGTCTCAGAACAAACTTTTGAGGCAGCCCCGATTATTTAATAGATTTGTTTAAGTTCAATAGAATCAGTAGATATTTTTATATAATACAAGATGTTTCTAAAAAGTAGTATTTATTATCAATGAACATTTTTATATATGCTAATCATAATTTACTAACCTTATTTTTTTATATATTTTGAAAGATTTTACCTTTATTAAATAGAATTGCTATCTTCTATGAAAGATTTTTCTTAATTCCATGTGTTTTTTCAGTGACGTAGTTTTTTATGAAGAAGCCAGTAATTCTTTTAATTCTTTATTTTTCTCTTGTGAGGCCAGGGTAAATTATCTGTAACACAATCTACAACTGATAATTCAGTCCTGTATTTTCCCATCTTCTTCTTCCGGAGTAGATACCGGATGTACATGTGTTGGTTGGGCTACTTCTCTGGTATTATCAACAGCCCAGCCTTTATGGGCAGAAAGTTCACATTGCTTTTCAGGCTCTGTTCCTTTTTCGAAACGTCTTTTTGTCCGTGACGGACATTTCGGTCCTGCAATCAGTCCTGACTCTGGACATATCTCTACTTCAACATAATCGCCTTTCGGCATTTCAAATTCCGCTACAGGAAGTTTTTCTTCTGCTTTTTTCATAAAATCTGCCCATATCATGGCAGGATAATCTCCTCCGTAAACTCTTTCCATAGGAGAAAAATCATCATTACCTATCCAGACTGCAGTGGAAAAATCCGGTGTGTAACCTACAAACCATGCATCGCGGTAGTCATTTGTAGTTCCTGTTTTACCTGCAGCAGGCCTTCCTATATAGGCATTGGCACCTGTGCCGCTCTCTATTACGCTTCTGAGCATATCTGTAACGTTATAGGCTGTTTCTGCAGGAAGAATCTTTATACCTGTTCTGTGGGAATTGTCTTCTATAATATTTCCGTCACTGTCTGTTATCTTTTTTATTGTCGTAGGTTCTATTTTTGTTCCCATATTCCCAAGTGTTGATACGGCACAGGCCATTTCCAGAACAGTTACTTCTGCGCTGCCAAGGGCAAGAGAGAGATATGGTTTTAATTCGCCCTGAATACCCATTGCATGGGCGTATTTTATTACAGTATCAATACCTACCTGTTCCATAATTTTCACACTTACAACATTACGGGAGAGTCTGAGAGCATCCCTCATTCTCATAGACCCCATAAACCTTCCGTCGCTGTTCTGAGGTGTATATGGTTCTCCCTGGGGAGAAGTAAATGTAGTAGGAGAATCGCTGAAAACATTGTCAGGCGATATGCCGCTGTTTACTGCAGCAGTATAGACAAATATCTTGAATGAAGAACCAGGCTGTCTTCTGGCCTGCCATGCCCTGTTAAACTGATTTTTTTGATTGTAATCATATCCTCCTACCATAACTCTTATGAAGCCTGTTTTATTTTCCACGCATACAAGAGCACCTTGATTGCAATAGGCATATTCCTGTATCCCCAGATCAATACCTTTTCTTAATGCTGTCTGGGCATATTCCTGAAGAGGTACATCGAGAGTACTGTAAACCTTCAGACCACCTCTGTATATAACTTCAGAACCGTATTTTTTTACCAGTTCATGAAGACAGTATGTGCTGAAATAGGGCATGCGAAACCCCTTAAACCCGAGTTCCCTGGGGCCTGTTGTTTTTACAGGTTTATCTGTATATTTTTTTGCTTCTTCAGGGGCAATCATCTTCAGATCTTTCATTCTGTTAAGAACAAGGGTTTGCCTTTCTTTACAGGCTTTGATGTCCACGAAAGGGGAGTAAAGGGAAGGTGCCTGGGGAAGGCCTGCAAGTACGGCAGATTCTCCGAGATCTACATCTGTTACAGATTTACCGAAATAGGTTCTCGCTGCTGCTTCCACACCGAAAGAGCCGGAACCAAGAAATATCTGGTTTAAATATAATTCTAAAATCTCATCTTTTGAGAATTTCTTTTCAATCTGAATGGAAAGAAGTATTTCGGAAATTTTTCTTCCATAGCTCTGTTCCTGAGAGAGAAAAAGGTTTCTTGCAAGTTGCTGTGTAATGGTACTGGCTCCCTGGCTCATGCCTTTTTCCCTGAGATTGGCCCAGAGAGCTCTTAAAATACCTTTTATACTGATACCATGGTGGGAATAAAATTTATCATCTTCTATGGCAAGAAAAGCATTCACCAGATCTTTCGGCATTTTCTTAAAAGGAACCCATGTCCTGTTTTCTTCATAAAGTTCTGCTATAAGTTCGCCGTTACTTGCATAAATTCTTGTTGTTTCTCCGGGCTGAAATTTTTCAAGGGCACTTATGTCAGGAAGGGTTTTGTAACAGCTGTATACTATACCTGTTCCTGTACCTAATACCAGGAGAGTTAGAAGAATAACTATAAGAATTATATATTTAAAAACTGTTTTTATTAATCTGTATCTTGCTTTTTTTGTTGATCTTGAAATTGTTATCACCTTTGTTTTGTGTCTTTACGAAATATTCTATAAATCCTGAAAATTTCCTTTTATTATCATTAATTGAAAATCTTTTATAAAATTAACATTTTATTAACAAAATATAATTGCTATAAAGAATTAAAAAGTTTATAATAAAAAAAACGAGGAGGGGAATTTATGAAAATAGGTAAAGGAGAGATTAATAAATCTGATAATATTCAGTTAAAAGGTAAAATGAAAGTTGTCAATAAAGACAGGGGAGAGCAGAAAGATACATTTGTGAGTTCCTGCGGTAATTATGATAAAGACGCAGGTAAGAGTCTGAGAAATTTAGGTAAAAAATATAATTCATGCGGCGGTTATATCCCTCCGTCCGGCGGCCATCATAATTCATGCGGCGGTTATGGAGGATGGTCTTCTTCGTCGTGTTAAAATAAGAAAATCAGGTAGAAATACCTGATTTTTTTATAGAATCGTGCCAGAAACCCTTGTCCCCTTGTGGCCGGGGTCATTGACTTTTAAAATTCTTTCCCTTTATTTATAAACCAGTGAAAAGAGTCATAGTCACTCTTTTTAAGTTCATTATAAAATATAATTATTTCTTTTAAAAGAGCTTTTTTTCTTATACATTCTTTCCTGTTACATAATGAAATGTCTCCTGTAACGGCAAGACATCTGTGGTAACAGGGCCCTCCGCATACAAGTCTTGCCGGGCATTCCCTGCATTCACTTCTTTCTTCTACTGTTATTCTGTAAGGGGCCAGGGTGTTTTTATTGAAAATTTTGTCATAAACTGAGCCAAGAATAAATCTTCTATCTCCGAAAAAATGATGACAGGCATAAATCGTTCCGTCAGGCGATACGGACAGACTGTCTATACCTGCTCTGCATGGGTAGAAAAGAGGAATATGAAAATGTATATTGTTAATAATAGAAGATATCTGTACTATATGGATATAATTTCTGCTTCTTATTCTGTAACGAAGAAAAGAAAGCAGTCTTCTGTATTTTTCTCTGTATATTCTCTCAAGCTCTTCCTCTGTTTTTTTTGTATCAATTCCCGGATATATTTCCGTGAGATCAATTATATTAAATCCCATAGCACTCATAAAGATAACTTTTTCTTCAGGGTCATCTACAAGAGTATCTAATGTAGTAACAACGTATTTATAAGGATTATCATATTTATAGAAAAAAGAAGGCAGTAATTCTATTATTTTTTTATATGTTCCTGTTCCGTCAGGGAAAATCCTGTGCTTGTCATGTTCTTTCTGATTGCCTTCCAGTGTTATTTTAAGATAAATTCTTGATTTTATACAGAAATCTATCATTTCTTCCGTAAGAAGTGTAGTATTGGTGGTTACCGACAGAAAAAGAGTTTTCCCTTTTTCTTCGAGTGTTTTTTTCCATTCAGCTGCTTTTTCCAGAATAGCCCTGTTCATAAGAGGTTCTCCTCCTATGAACAGTAATTCATAACCTGGAAGATTCTTCCCGTTATGTTCCAGAAATTCTATCACTTTCTCAAAGGTCTCTTCTGACATATCTTTTTCTTTGAGACCATCTTTATTAGATTCAAATTTATTATAACAGTAAGTACATGCCATATTACATGAAAGTGTATTGGCTATAATAACACGTTTAATAGGTACCTTTTTTAAAGGTTCCACGGTAAGAGGAGTAAAAAATCCTTCCTTCTTCAGAACTTCCATATTGTAAAGATTGTCTTCTATATAATGTTTAGGATAAGGAAGATTTTTAAAATCCCTGCCATTATTAAAATCTTTCAGAAAACTATCAAATTGCCTGTCATACTCGATTAATGTAAGGCTCGAAGGAAACATATAAAGAGATTTTTCCTTATCAAGGTCTATCTTTATCCATTCGAGATTTTCATTTATATCCTTCATAGCAAAATCCTATATCTTTCCCTTATATGTAACGAATGCTTTAGTGACGCGTAATGCGTGACGGAAAGAAAATCTTTATTACATACCTATGGTCACGTCAACAAATATTACTTACTCACTTTTCCTTCCACACCTTCAATAAACCAGTTCATCTCTAAAAGTTCTTTATCTGTCACTTTTTTATCTTTTTCTACCTTTACTTTCCCATCCTGCCCTTTGATTGGGCCGGCAAATAGTTCAAGTTTTCCATCTATTATATCTTTTTTTTCTTTTTCCACCAGTTTCTTAACATCTTCCGGAACCATAGAGGCTACAGGAGCAAGATCTACAACACCTGATTTCATACCTTCCCAGTAAGAAGAACTTTTCCATGTACCGTTATAGACTTCTGTTGCAGTTTTAACATAAAATGGTGTCCAGTTCCATACAGGTGATGTAAGATGTGCTTCAGGAGCGAATTTGCTCATGTCACAATTATAACCTATAGAATATACACCTTTTGCTTCCGCTGCCTGCTGAGGTGCGGCAGTATCCTGATGCTGTGCTATGACATCTGCACCTGTATCAAGAAGACTTTCTGCTGCTTCCTTTTCTTTTCCGGGATCATACCATGTATAGGTCCATACCACATGAACTTTAGCTTTCGGATTTACCTTTCTTACTCCCAGAGTAAAGGCATTAATACCTCTTATTACTTCAGGGATCGGGTGGGCAGCCACATATCCTATTTTATTTGATTTTGTCATCTTTCCCGCCACAAGGCCTGAAAGATATCTTGGCTCTTCTATGCGGCCAAAATAATTACCCAGATTGGGTGAGTTTTTATAGCCAGAACAGTGCATAAATACAACATCGGGATATTTCTTTGCCACATTTTCCATGGCATCCATATAGCCAAAACTTGTACCGAAAATAAGTTTATAACCCTTTTCACAGAGACTGGTAAAAATTCTTTCTGCATCAGAACCTTCCGGTACACTTTCTATATAAGTGGTTTCTACAAAATCCAGTTGCTGTTCCATTTCCTTCCTGCCTTTATCATGGGCAAAGGTCCATCCTGCATCACCTACAGGGCCTACATAAACAAAGGCTACTTTAAGTTTCTTTTTTTCCGGTTGAGTTGAGCCTTCTTTCTGCTGACAGGAGCATAAAACAGTTACCAGTAACAGAATAATTGATAAGATTAATAAGTTTTTTTTCATAAAAAATAACCTCCTGAAAATTTTTACAAATAGAATAATTTTTATTATTTCTATAAATAGCTTTATATGAGAATGATGAAGTTTGCAACTTCACTGAATACTGATTCTCATATCTGGTTATGACCGCTCCGGTCATGTCTGTTACACAATCCTTAAATATAATTCGACGAAAAGTGATTATTCCTTTTGCAGCTGATTTTTTTATGTAGAGGCAGTTTATCTAAATAATTTATTAAAAATTTTTAACGTTATTTTAATCCGATTTTAAAGTTTATTTAGTATAATTCAAAGAAAAGCTTACAGGAGGGATAGATAAATGTCAGGCTCTTCTCTTATAGACAGAGGTAATACGTTATTAAGCAGTGATTTGAGGAATTTTATCGTTCAGGTGGCAAATTCTTCACTGAAAACTGAAATACTTGAGTTTATTTATTATAATCCTAACAGTGTCTTTGATGCATCTCTACTGGCCGCAGAACTGGAGAGAAAAGAAGATCAGATAAAAAAAGCTTTAAGTGATTTTGTGGCAGCTAATCTTCTTTCTCCTGTAGAATACATAAGCGAATTTTATTACATTCCTGTAAAGAACAGCAAATTCCTTGAATTGTTAAATAAATTTGTTACTTTATATAACAGCCCAAACGGAAGACAGATCATCTGTTCCATAATCATTGACAGAGGAAATGACGATCATCTTTATAAAACTGCTGATATGGTAACATTAAACCTTAATTGATTGTGTGTTTGTCGGCCATAGATAATTATAAATTCCTTCGCTAATAGTTTTTTCCCATAGCACTGAGGATGTCTTTTATTTCTCCGGCATATTCGCCTTCGGGATTCCGTGTAAGGTATATATTAAAATCTTTTACTGCCTCTTTTTCTTTTCCCTCCCTTTTATATGTAAGTCCTGACAGATAATAAATTTTACTGTAAAAAGGATCTATATCCTTTGCCCTGTTGAGATAATAAATAGCGTTACTGTAGTTATCCTGCTTGAGATATATGAAGGCTATATTGAAAAAAGCTTCCATGCAGACAGGATCAAATTCTATGGCTTTAAGAAAATATTTCCGTGCCGTGTCGAAATTTTTTCTGTGTAAAAACACGTTCCCCATGCCTGAATATCCCCTTGCGTCTTCAGGATTTATATCTATAATTTTTATATAATCTGCTTCCGCATCATTGTAATTCATGTTATCTATGGATTCTTTTCCTTTTTTGAGTAAAATTTCAATATTTTTTTTGTTTTCATATGAGCTGTTTTGAGAATTTATTTTTTTTAGCCATCCTCTGCATATACCCGTAATTGCATCATCTTCTGATGTAAGAGCCTGCCTGAAAGTCTCTTCTGCTTCCGGTATATCTCCTGATCTGTAAAATGCTTCTCCCAGCAAAATATATGCCTGAAATAAGTTGTTTTGTAATTCAATAGATTTTTTTAGATAACTTTTAGCTTCTTTCAGGTTATCTTTTATAAGATATAATTTACCTTTTTCCATAAAAGCTTCAGGATAATCCTTTTTTGCCATCACTGCTTTATCTATATAAAATTCTGCCAGGCCCTGATCCAGAGGAATATAAGCTTTACCCAGCCAGTAAAGACTTTCCGGATTATCCGGATTTATTTTTACTGCTTCCGTGAAACATTCGAGAGCTTTATAATAATCGTAATATTTTACGGCTTCTTTCCCGTCATTTATAAATCTGTTATAGAGCAGCACTCTCGATACATGCATGTAACCCCATATTATGAATGTCAGTGCACAGAGAGATATAATAGTATATATTAAAAAAATTATGTATTTTTTGTCATTTTTTTCGATGTCACCTGATCTTTCTATGCGCCATTCATTCAAATATCCTGGTTCTAAATGATTAATGGCTTTCTCCAGTTCAGACTGAATTTTCGGATCTGTCTGTTTTTTTAAAAATTCAAAAATCTGCGGGATGGATTCTTTTTCACCCATGTTCAACAGGCATAAAGCGGCTCTGAAGCCTAAATGTTCATTTTTATCTGAAAGAAGCTGAATTAAAGATGCATATGATGAAGAATTTTTAAATCGTTCCAGGACATCCAGGGCTTTATATTTAATATCCGGGTCATCGTCTGTAACGAGTTTATTAAAAATTTCAACCACTCTTTCATCGTTAAAGCTACTCAAAAAATCGACAGCTTCTCTTTTGACTGTTAGATCATGTTCGTTTGATACCAGTTTTATCAGTTGTTCTACCATATTACTTTTTTCCCCATGACATCTCAGGGTTCTTATTACTATATAACGCCAGTATGAATCTTCTACTGTAAGCTGATTTAACAGCAGTTCCACTGTTGTTGCCTCTTCCGTTACAGATACGGGTATGGTAGTTTTTTTCAAAAGAGCTTCTTTCATATCCATAGCAGATTGAAATCTATCGGAACTATTCATACTGACAGCTTTAGATACAATGTTTTTTATGTCTTCTGAAAGGTCAGACCTCATATTTTCAAGAGGATCAAAAGTGAAAGGCATGGGGGCTGTACCTGTGAGAAGATGATACATAGTGGCTCCGAGAGCATATATATCGCTTCTTGGCTCAGGTTTCCCCCTGTATTGTTCCGGAGCCATATAACCCATTGTCCCTGTAGAGGTTATAGTCTTTATCTGATTGGCCTCTGAAGTAATGGTTCTTGCTATGCCAAAATCTATAAGGAGAATTTTTTTATCTGATTTTCTGAGCATTATATTCGAAGGTTTTGTATCTCTGTAGATCACGGGCGGATTGTTGTTATGCAGGTAATGAAAGATATCGCAGATTTGTAATGACCAGTTTGTGACATCTTCTTCGGAAAATCCTCCTTCATATTCCTCAAGTAGTATGCTCTCAAGATCTTTCCCTTCGATATAATCCATAACCAGATAGTGTCTGTTTCTCAAGGAAAAATAATCTATAACCCTTGGAAGGCCGGGGTGTCTGAGTTGAGTCAGTATCGTGGCTTCTCTTTCAAAACGGTTGAAAGCCAGTTTGTAATCTTCATCATCACCTGATGTATTTAGCAGTTCTTTGATCGCACATACACAGGCCAGACGGGTGTCTTCTGCTTTGTAGACTGCTCCCGTTCCACCTGGTTTTATAAAATCTACAATTTTGTATCTGTTTAAAAGCATAGAACCTGAAGTGAGAAGTAAGTCAGTTTTTTGTTCTATAAATTTATTAGAACCGCATGCTTCACATGGCTGTACAGGGTCGTTATGGCTTTTTCTACAGATACTGCATATTAGCTTCATAATAGATTAAGCCTCACAGAAAATTCCGGTATTTTTTATTACTATTTTGCCTGGAGCGGTAATAGTATAACATATTTTTACGATTTTACAAAATCTTACTGCCTCTGACTCTATCTTTTAACCGACTTATTCACTATTGCTCACAGTGAATTCACAGGTTTTCCCATGCTTCGTAAATATAATAGCGGTCTGTATTATGTATCTGACGATATTACAATTCATCCTCTTCCTCTGAATAATTTTCCGGCAGCCAGACTACTATGTTTAAAGCTATACTTTGTTGCATAAATAATTGCATCACAAAAGAATTTCAGGGGCCGGGCCCTGGAGAAAAGAAATTCGTCCTGAAAACCTTTAAGTAAATAAGTAAAAGTTTAATATTATATACCTGGAAGAATAAACATATTAGAAAGAGGATTATTTGTTTTCGGAAGGGACTGGCCACTGAAATTCCACATGTGTTTATTTATGCAAGAGAGTATAAATAGTATAAGATCCAAAAAACGAAACCTGAGAGGTTTAATTAAATTTCATTTATATGTAAAATCACCTGTCATTTTTAAACGCCAGCAATCTAGATTAAACTTGTTCTTTCCATTTTTCTATGATATAATTTACCCATGAAACATGAAGAATTAAAACCACTCAATATACTTTCCGGTATATATTCACCTTTTAACAGATTCAATGGCAGCGTTGTATTCTGTAATAATCTTTATGAGGAAATGATCGAAAAGGGATGTACTGTAAATTTTATAGGTCTGAAGACTTCAGACCTTATGGAAACCAGAATGAAACTCACCCTGCTGGAAGGTACTCTGACAGGAGATGCAGATACACCGGCTTTTAATAAAGCAGTAGAGGATATGAAAGGGGCCTTTTTACATATACTGAATAATAAACCGATAGATATAGTCCACTGTCAGCATCTTACTTTTCCTCCTGCAGTAGCATTAAGTTCCATGAATTTCGAACAGCCTCTTGTAATTACATCTCATGCTTCTGATATTGAATTTGCCAGGAATAATCCTGCTCATGCAGATCATTTAAGAAAAAGTCTTGATAAGGCAGATAAAGTGGTCCTTCTGTCAAGGAAGCTTATACCACTTCTTGAAGAGATAAAACCTGATATGGCTTTTGAAAAGATTGCCATACTTCCTCTCGGAGTTGATAGGAAATTTTTTATTTCTGAGAAGCCATGTAAAGATGAAAAACCTTTTGTTATTCTTTATTCAGGGCGTTTAACAAAAGAAAAAGGCGTGGATATTCTGCTTGAAGTTCTGCAAAAATTACCGGATGCATTACTGCGTATAGCCGGTAAGGGAAATTTTGAAGAAGAATTGAAAAGTAAAACTTTATCTATGAATTTAGGGAAAAGAGTAAATTTTTTAGGTTTTCTTGGAAGGGAAGAATTAAAAAAAGAATATCAGAAAGCCCATATTCTCGCTGTACCTTCTCAGGGTATAGAAGGCATTCCTCAGGTGTGTCTTGAAGCTATGGCCAATTATCTTCCTGTAATAGCAACAGATACAGGA
>JBEHWP010000145.1:0-10630 GCA_040217665.1 Vulcanimicrobiota bacterium | reverse complement strand
TCTTTTTTAATTCCGGAGAATTCATTACCTATCTTAAAAATGTAAATAATGACCGTGTAGTCTGTATGTATTCCTTCGCAAATATATTCCTCGGCGATGATCTTATTGTTGGTTTTACTTCTCAGGATAATAAATTGATTTTTCGTAAAGGAGAAGTAATTACGGAGGGAATTATTGATGCAACTACGGCCAGGAAACATATATTGGAACATATGACGATTTTGCTTGATAAGGTAAGTGCTACAGCTATAGCTAAAGGAATGGTTCCTGATCCTAACGTAGGGCTCGGCGTAGACATACCTATACCTGATATGTGGGATATATGTGATCAGATAAAATCCTGCTCAGGTAATGTCAGAGTGAGAATTATCGCTATTGAAAATATATGGACTCTGGGGCCTTTGAAGTTTAAGATTGAAAAAGATCCGGTCAAGTAGTCAATAGTGAAGGGTGAAGAGTGAAGAGTGAAATGAAGCAGGGGCAACCCCCTGTGGTCGCCCGGTACCGGTAAAAACACGCATTACGCATCACGCATCACGCATCACAATTGAAAGTGCAGGGTTAAGAGTGAAGAGAGAAAAAATAATTCTTTCCATAGATCCGGGAAGAGAAAAATGTGGAGTTGCCATTCTGAGCAGTCATAAAGGTGTCATTTGTCATAAAGTAATTATGACTGATAATTTTCTTGATGAATTAAATCATATAATCTCTCCTTATAACCTTTATTGTATTGTTCTCGGAGACAGAACTGCCTGTTCTGAGATCAGAAAAAAACTCTCTTCTGTTAAAAGTGAAAAAGGTATTGTATCTGTAGATGAACACATGACTACAGAACTTGCACGAAAAAGATATTTCATTGAAAATCCGCCTGAAGGATTTAAAAAATTTATTCCCAGAGGACTTATGGTACCTCCTGAACCATATGACGATTATGCGGCAATTATTCTGGGTGAGAGATTCTTTAAAAATGAGCAGTAGATTGCCGGTTTTTTACTCACTACTCACTGAATAAAGAAAGGATGTTTTTATGAGACCGACAGCACTGGTTTATTCATCACATGACAGATGTGAATATATCCACAGGGAATTTATAATCAAAAGAGCTTTAGAGAATCCAGATAACAAAACCATATTCCATCTTTCTATGTCTGAAGAACTCTTCAATCAACATATTGATTACAGTAAATTCAGCTCTTATTATGAACAGTTTAAGCCCTATGGACTTAAGTATTATACATTTTACTGGAGTGAAAATTTAAGAAAAGAAGATGTAGATTTATTTTTTCGATGGCTCCGGTCATCACAGGTGGTGGTTCTCGGCGGAGGAGAGAGCTTTATCGGATTTGCACGATATAATGGACTGGGAGAAAAATTTTATAATGACAGAGGCCTTTTCAGAAGAATACTCCATGAAAGACAGGACAGAGGACTTATGACGGCAGGCTTTTCTGCCGGAGCAGACGAACTGGGCGAATATCTCACATATGACAGAAATCACCCGGCAGGTTACGGCCTTGCTAAAAATATTGTAACAACTCTCCATATTGAACCGGGTAAAGAAGGAGAATTATATAATCTCGCAAAAAAATACGGTTACTGTCTGGCCTTCGGATTGCCAAATGATTCTGCTCTCGGCGTTCATCAGGGTTATCTCCCGTCAGGAAATATATGGCAGGTTATATGGTTTATTATAGATTGTTCATGGGACAGGCCGGAAGATGCATTTCATATTAAAACCCGTCATGGTGTCAGGATTGAACATTATTACCCCGACGGAAGACACTGGACCTTTAACGGAGGAGATATGATGGTAAGAATAATGTCTCCCGATAATAAATGGCAGACTGCCACGATGATAACCAATCAGGGAGTTTATATAGATTATTGGACCCAGGAAAGGGTTAATCACACCGGTATTGAAGAGATTATTGGTGATTATTGATTATTATTCATCTTACCCTTTCCATCTTTACTTTTTCCGTATTTTTGCTATAATCAAACAGGGGTGATAAGTGTCAAAAAGATAAAGGTTTGCGCCACATGTAAATATCTGGAACTTCTTGAAAAAGGGCATGAATTCCCGGGACTTCTCGATAGCGAATATCTTGTTTTTCGATGTACTTTAAGAGACTGGACTGTAAGAGAAGATTATCTCATGGAACCCATTCTTATGGAAACAGACGGAAAAGATGGTAGAGGAACAACATGCCCATTCTGGGAGGAATGGAAATCCGATGAAGAAGAAACATGTGGTGATAAATCCATTTTTTCTTGAATATGACAGACAACATGACGCCCAATAATATTGTAGCAGATTTTTTAGGAGGTGACTGCCCTGTTAAAGGCAAAATATATGATAAAATATGTTCTTAGCTGTGTAATGTTACTGTTACTTTTATCCCTCGGCGGATGTTTTTATTCCATGCCTGAAGAATTCTCCCTGGGAAGCATAGGAGGTATTGTTCAGGACAATCAGTTTAAAGGTATTGAAGGAGTTCAGGTTTCCATACAGGGAACAGATAAAACTACTTATACAGATGCAACAGGAGCTTTTTTCCTGAGTGAACTGGAACCCGGAAATTACACCGTTACTTTCTTTATGAACGGCTATCAGACACAGCAGAAAAATGTTACTGTCCAGAAAGGACAGAGCAGATCTCTTGTAGTGGATTTTCGTGCTGTAGGAGAAACTGCAGGCCCTACAAATACTACCAGTGTTACGAATATTCAAAACCAGGCAGTTGTAGATCCGTCACTTGTTCATACCCTTTATGTGGCCCATGCAGGAATAGGTGATGCAAATCCCTATGGTAATCAATATCAGGGTGGAATGAATATAGACGGAAGCCAGACCAATCCCGCCGGAAACTGGGGGGGGAATTCCACCTCCGGCATAGATATATCTCAAACAGATCCGGCAGTCAGTTATGTAGCCTATCTTAAAGGCGCAGATCCCCTTGCGGAAGCATATAATAACACCTTACCTCCTCCGAGTCCTGAAAATCTTATGGCTTATCAGCAATTTTCAAAGAACAAGAAGAATAATATTACCATAGTAAATTCAGGTTCGAGAAAACCTTCCAGTATTATAGAATGGAACCCCGGTGTTCTCCCTCTCTATATGGATGTCAGTGATAACGGTATACTTTACATTGCAGACAGTGCAAATAATATAACTGCTATGAATACAAATGCAAACAATGCTGTCATAGGCCAGCTTGCCATGGGTCAGTATATGGTCAATGACATAGCAGTAGGAAATTCCGGGGCAAGACTCTTCTGTGCCCTTGCAGCAGGAGAACCGGCAGTGGCAGTTATAGACTGTGCCGGCGGTTCTATGGCTTTTCTGAAAAATATTCCTCTCGGAAGAATGAAGGACGGAGGCATAGGACAGCCCTGGGGTATAGGAACACTCAGAAACGGCACAAGAGCCTATGCGACGCTCGGCACACAGACAGGAGGAGAGATTGTCTGTATAGATACTACAAGTAATTCTGTTATGTACCATGTAACTGTAGGACAGAACCCCTTCGGTGTAGCTGTAACGCCTGACGGGAAAAAGGTTTATGTGGCAAATCAGAATTCCGGCAATGTTTCTGTAGTAGATACTGGAACAAAACAGGTAATTGCCACAATACAGACTGATTTTTCTCCTGTAAGGGTTGCAATTACTCCTGACGGTAAAAGGGCTCTTGTTACCAATAAAGGGAGCGGTAACGGAGGAACTGTTTCCGTCATAGATACTATGACCAATTCTGTAATAGGCACTCTTCCCATGGGAAAAGACCCGATAGGAATATCCATATCCAGAGACGGCAAAATGGCCTATGTGGCAAACAGCGGTTCAGATACAATTACCATGATAAATCTGGCAAGCAATTCCGTAATGGGAAGCACTTTACCTTTCCCGAAAGGTAAACCTATGGATGTTGTTGTAGTAAAGTAAATTTTTTTGATAAAAGGCACTTTTCTGAAAAAAGGTGCCTTTTATTATTTACTATAATCGTGACGCGTAACGCGTCACGGGTAGATTCGTGATGGGTGATGCGTATTTTCGCCGGTAATGGGCGACCACAGTGGGTCGCCCCTACTGACTCACTCTTCACTGTTCACTGGTGACTGCTCACTCCATAATGATAAAAATTTTCATAAATATAAGCTTAAATACATTTTATTTTTTTCAGAAATGTTATAAATTATAGAAAGTTTCAGCTCCAGGCAGAAAATAACTCAACCCTCCCGTCACTCGTTACGCGTTATGCGTCACGATTTATAAAATTCTTTCTATCTTCAAAGGGTATAAAGTATCTGTGGAGAAATTATATAAGATTATGGAAAAACACGAAGAAAAATACGAAAAATACTTCTTAATAACCTATGGATGTCAGATGAATGTAAGTGATTCTGAAATCATTGAGTCTATGATGGAAAAATTGCATTATTCAAAGGTTAAAAACCCTGAAGATGCCACTATAATAATCTTTAATACATGCTGTGTAAGAGAAGGTGTTGACGAAAAAGTTTACGGCCGCATTGGAGATTATAAGAGATTAAAAAGGACAAATCCTTCCCTTCTTATTATAGTATGCGGATGTCTTGCTCAGAAAGACGGAAAATCTATGATTAAAAGAGCTCCTCATATAGATATTGTCCTTGGCCCAAATCAACTGGGGAATTTACCTGATTTGATTTCCCGGGCAAGAGAAGGTTTTTTACATGAGGTTCATACTGAGTGGGATATAGCAGAAGCGGAATATTTACCTAAAAGAGCCAGTAAAATCACTGCCTGGGTGCCTGTAAGTTATGGTTGTGATAATTACTGTTCTTTCTGTATAGTCCCCTATGTGAGAGGAAGAGAAAGATCCAGACCTGTTTCAGATATATTGGAGGAAGTCAAAACCCTTGCTTCTGAAGGTTATAAGGAAATAACACTTCTGGGACAGAATGTAAACAGTTATGGCAAAGGTCTTCCGGGAGATGTTAATTTCGGTTACCTTCTGTCAGAGGTAAACGGTATAGAAGGTATTGAAAGAATAAGATTTACTACATCTCACCCGAAGGATTTTAAATGTGAATATATTGAGTTAATAAGTAAACTTGATAAACTGTGCGAATGGTTTCATCTGCCCCTTCAGGCAGGTGATGATGATGTATTAAAAAATATGAATAGAGGTTATACGGTAGGAGATTACAGGAGACTTGTAGAAAATATAAGAAGCCATATTCCGAAGGCTTCTATCTCTACCGATTTGATAGTCGGGTTTCCCGGTGAAACGGAAGAGCAGTTTGAAAATACATTGAAATTTGTTTCTGAAATGTCTTATGACCAGGCTTTTATGTTCAAGTATTCCATAAGAAGTGGAACTGTGGCAGCAGAAATGGCTCATCACGTAGATGAAGAGGAAAAACAGAGGAGACTTGCGAAATTAATAGATATGCAGAATAATATAACACAGAAGAAAAATGTTTCTATGGAAGGGGAAACTGTAGAAGTCCTGGCGGAGGGAAGAACAAAGAAAAATCCTAACCGTTATTCAGGCAGAACAAGGGGAAACAAACTGGTTGCCTTTGATAGTTTTGAAGATGTTACAGGAAAACTGGTTTCTGTAAAAATAGATAAAGGTTTTACTTGGGGACTTGTGGGAACACAGGTTTTATCATAATTTTTTTGTCATGTGACTTAGAGACTATCCGAAAAGTAGAAAGTCATCTTTCACAGACTCTGCTTGAACAGATCTAAAAGGACTTTTCGGACAGGTTCTTATTAGATGGATATTGAAGGACATGCCTGTAAAAACAGGCTTTATTATAACGCGTCACGCGTCACGCGTCACGCGTCACGCAATAAAAAGACTGGGTGAGTAAATATGTGTATGGAACAGGTTAAAGAAGATAAGATAAAAACTCTTGAGAAGAGAATAAGAGAACTGGAACTCCTCAATGCCGAATATGAGCTTTCTGCTGCACTAATAAACAAGAATGTAGAATTGGAAGAAGTAGTCAGTATGACCCTTGACCGGGTAATGAATCTCATTAGAGCTGAGAGAGGCTGTCTTATGTTCTGGGACGAAGATGAGGAGGAACTTTATATTAAGTCGGAAAAAGGACCTGACAATCTTCCTTTCGGCCTGAGCAGACTGAAATCAGGCGAAGGTATAGCAGGATGGGCTTTTGAAACAGGAGAAATATTTGTCGTAGATGATGTAAGAAAAGAACCCAGGTTTGTAAGCTCTCCCGATGAACAGATAGAGATAAAATCCATAATCAGTGTTCCTTTGATTGTAGAAGACAGTAAAATCGGTATTATAAATATAGGTACAATAAATGAATATCACCATTTCACAGAAGATGAAATTAAAACACTGAGGTTAATTGCAAGCAGAGCTGCTCTTGTGATAGAAAATGTAAACCTGAGGCAGAAAGAAAAAGAATATATAGAGAAACTGAAAGGCAGAAATGAAGAAATTAAACGACAGAGTGAAGAACTGGAAGAGGCCAATGAAAGACTTAATAATTCCCTCGTAAAACTTGAAGGAGCAAATAAAGAACTTGCATCTTTATTTGAAATCTCTGTTTCTCTGGGAAGTTCTCTTGATATGGATAGAATGCTTTCAAATGTATTTGAAAAAATAAGTGAATTCTGCGGCGCTTCTGCTGTTACCATTGCTCTTTTACAGGAAAATACATACCTGGCTATAAGAGCCAGTGTGGGATTACCGGAAATAAGAGCAGGTAAATATAAATTGATGGTAAAAGATATAGATCCCTATTATTATAAAAGAGTATTTAAAGAACAGAAATCTTTATTTTTTAGGAATATTGAAAATGACAGAATGGAAGAATTTCTTCGGGATAAAGTGATTATAAGACCTGATACGAGAGCCTTATATATTTTCCCTCTTGTTTATCAGGATAAAACATCAGGTGTGATGACTGTAAGCTGTACAAAGGAAAATATGCTGTCCAAAAAGAAGCTCAAATTTCTGGAGATTATTTCAAATCATCTTGCAGTATCTCTTGAGAATTCCAGATTATTCAATGAAACTATTTCAAAAAAAGATGAGTTGAATGCTATCGTTCATAATATGGGCGACGGAGTACTCACCTTTGATCGGGACAAAAAGATAATTTCTTTTAATAAAGCAGCAGAACGTATTACAGGTATAAAAAGTATTAATGCCATAGGTAATCCTTTCGAGTCTGTCCTTAAATTGAAAGTTGAAGAAGGAAAAGACGAGAATGAAATGACAGAAATTTCTATAGACAAATTAACGTCACTGCCTACATTGAAATGGGAGGGATTTCTTACAACCGACGGCAAGGAAAGATTTATAAGTACTATAACCACATCTCTTAAAGGTGTAACCGGTAAAGTAGAAGGAGGAATTGTTGTAATAAGGGATTTTTCAAGGGAAAAAGAAGTGGAACAGCTTAAATCTGATTTTGTTTCCTATGTATCCCATGAATTGCGGTCACCTCTTACATCTATAAAAGGTTATACTACAATGTTAATTCATCATGGCAACCGTTTTGATGATGCACGAAAAGAAGAATTCCTTCAAATTATAAATAATGAAATAGACAGACTGGCCAGATTGATAAGAAATCTTCTGGATCTATCTAAAATAGAATCAGGTAAATTTGATATTAACAAAGTGAAAATTTCTATACCGGCACTGGCAGAAAGGGTAATAAATACCCATAAGATAACCTCCTCTGACCATACTCTGGAATATGTTTTCCCTGAGGATTTTCCTCACGTTTATGCAGACAGTGATCAGATTGAACAGGCTCTTAATAATCTTGTCAGTAACAGCATTAAATATTCCCCTGATGGCGGTAAAGTTAATGTAGGCGGAGAATTTAACGGTGAGAAAGTTATAATTTATGTTGAAGATGAGGGACCCGGTATAGCTCCGGAAAAAGCCGATAAGATTTTTGAAAAATTTTATAGAATTACAGGACCGAGCGGAACAAAGATTGTAGGTACAGGTCTCGGACTTTTTATAACAAGGAGTATTATTAATGCCCATGGCGGACATATATGGGTAGAAAAAAGACATAATGGCCAGGGAAGTAAATTTTGTTTTTCTATACCTTATAATGTTCAGGAGTAATTTTTTATGAAAGGAAAAATATTACTTATACAGCCTTCGGGAAGAGTTTTTCAGATGTTAAAATCCAATCTGGAAGATTACGGATTTCAGGTTCTGGCTGCTCATGGAATAAATGAAGGTTTTGAAAAGGGCCGCTCTGCAAAAGCTGTTATTATTATTCTGGATTTATCTGTACCTGAAGCCTGGCATCTGTGTAATTTGCTCAGACATGACAAAAGGGCTAAAGATATTCCCATACTTATACTTTCCGGGAAAACCGGTAAAGAAGATATGATAAATGCCAGAAGATATTCCGTAGAAGGATATATGGCCAGGCCATATGATTCTGAAGCTATTATAAAAACATGTGAAGACATTTTAAAGAAGAAAAGAGCAACTGTTAAAACCATACTGGTTGTGGAAGACGATCCGGCAGTACTGCATATACTCAGACTTAATCTTCATTACGCAGGTTTTAATGTCCTTCTGGCACAGAATGCTCTGGAAGCACTTGAGATTGCAGAGAAGGAAAAATTTAATATGTTAATTACGGATGTAATGATGCCCGGCATGGACGGAACAGAACTTTATCTGAAGATAAGAGATATACCATCCAAGGAGGATATACCGGTAGTGTTACTGACAGCAAATGATAATTTTGAAGATATAAGCCGTGCCTATAATATAGGTGTTTCAGAATATATAGTAAAACCTTTTGACCCTGTAGAGTTAATTGAAAAAGTCAGGAGACTGTTATGATTGAGCCAAATAATTTGACTCCCCTTTTTAAACAATTTTATGAAGTGAAATCTCAATGTCCCGGTGCTATCTTGTTTTTTCGGGTAGGAGATTTTTATGAGACTTACGGTGAAGATGCAGTCACCACATCAAAAGAACTCGGTATTACCCTTACATCCAAGGAAATAAGTAACGGTGACCGTATCCCTATGGCTGGAGTTCCCCATCATGCAGTGGAGCCTTATCTGAGTAAAATGGTGAGAAAGGGTTACAGAGTTGCTATAGGTGAACAAATGGAAGATCCGAAAAAAGCTAAAGGTCTTGTAAAGAGAGATATAGTTCGGATTGTTACTGCCGGCACTGTTCTTGAAGACAGATTGCTTGAAGAAAAACAGAATAATTATCTTATATCCATAGTAACAGACCGGCCGGGACAGGCTATAGCAGTCGCAGATATTTCAACTGGAGCTTTTAAGGTATCATTTGTAATAGACGAACATAACAGTATGGAAGCATTAAAGAGTGAAATTACACGGCTTAAACCTGCTGAATGTCTTATACAGGAAAAAGAAAGAAATAATAATGTCCTTATGACATTTTTAAAAGAACTGACTGCTATTACAGTCAGAGACGATGAAGCTTTCAATTATGATACATGTAAAGAAAAACTTTTAAAATATTGTGGCAAAAGCTCTGTATCTTCCCTTCCTGACAGACCTCAGATAGTTCAGGCGGCAGGTTCTGTTATAGCCTATCTGGAAGATACGCAGAAGGTGATATTAAATAATATTACCAGACTTGACAGTTACAGTATTTATGATTATATGGTCCTCGACGGCAGAACGAGAAGAAATCTGGAACTTACAGGCAGTATAAGAGATGGTAAGGTCTATGGAACATTGCTCTGGATACTTGACAGAACCGTAACGTCTATGGGAGGTCGTAAACTGAGACAGTGGCTTGAACAGCCTCTGCTGAAGATTTCTGAAATAAATCAGAGACTGTCAGGAGTGGAAGAATTTTATCATTCTTTTGAACTCAGAGAGAAACTCAGAGACAGACTGAAGGAGATAAGAGATCTGGAAAGAATTTTCATGAAAATAGTTTATGGTTCAGCCGGAGCAAGAGATTTACTTGCAGTTAAGAAATCCCTTGAAATTTTGCCTGAGTTAAAACATCTGTTATCGTCTGTTAAAACAGAATATTTAAAGAAGCTCAGCAGTCAGATAAAAGATCTTCAAACAATCAGAGACGTTATTGATAAAGCTATTGATGATGATCCGCCTCTGTCAGTTAAAGAAGGCAATATTATAAAAACAGGCTTTAATGAAGAAGTAGATAATCTTCGAACCCATCGTTATGACGGGAAACAGTGGATAGTAGAACTGGAGAAACAGGAAAAGGATAGAACAGGCATAAAATCTCTCAAGGTCAGATATAATAAAGTATTTGGCTATTTCATTGAAGTTACTAAATCCAATTTACATCTTGTTCCGGAAAATTATATAAGAAAACAGACAACATCTCAGGGAGAGAGATTTATTACGCCGGAACTGAAGGATTATGAAAGCAAAGTTCTCGGCGCATCTGAAAGACTTAAAGAACTTGAATATGAACTGTTCTGTGAAATAAGAAGTCAGATTGCCGGATATTCTTCTGATGTGCTTATAACATCGGATGCTCTTGCTGTTTTTGATGTTCTCTCCACTCTCTCAGATGTTGCAGTAAGTAATAATTATGTAAAACCTGAAGTAAATAAAAGTACAAAAATAATTTTAAAAGGTAGTCGCCATCCT